>NZ_JAUBRN010000051.1:0-57432 GCF_036701875.1 Microcoleus sp. MON1_C5
TTCATTGCGCTTTTTGGTCGCTGTTTCATCACTCTCGTTTTTCATCTCGAACATGATCGACACTATCTCGGTGCCATTTTCGTCCAGGTCACGAAAAATATAGTCGCCTTTGCTTCCGCTTCGCGCGTCGTTGTCTTTTTCGAAATACGCTCGGGGAAATGCTGTGGCACGAATACGGTTGAACTCGATTTCACAGTGCTGCTCAAGTGTCTCACCGACCATCTTGGTTGAAAGGCGGGCCTTCATGTCCCGCAAACGTTCAATTTCACCCTCGCGATCTTTGATTTGAGTTTCATATTTGTCCTTAAGGGACTTCTCTGCAACCTGCTTTTCCAGATTAGCTTGTGAGAGTTTGTTCAGCAGTTGGTCACGCTCTTTCTCCACCACATTGACGGCTTGAGTAACTGCAAGTTGTTGATTCACTTCAATCGAACTAATCTTGGCTTGAAGTTCTTGGATTTCGCCTTTGAGCGTAACTTCAATCAGTTTGGTAGCGGATGCTGTTTCCCGCTTTGCTTGCTCCAGCTGGCTCGACAGGGAATCACGCTCTTTCTCCACGGCACGTAGTGCTTCGGTTACAGCCAATTTCTGGGCCACCTCTACCGTTTCCAAATTTGTCTTTAACTGCTGAATCTCGGCATCTTTGATCAAAGCAGTTTTTTGCACCTCAGCGTTAGCCCGCTCGGTGGCCAAGGCGAGCGCGTTTTGCTTGTCTATCTCGGCCAGGCGGAGTCTGTCAGCAAGCTGCGCCTCAAATTCATGATCTCTAACCTGTTTCAGGATATCGGCATAACCCGTCTCATCAATTTTGAACGCCTTGCTACAGTGAGGGCAGATAATTTCATTCATTCGTAAATTCCTCTATTCTTGGTTTTATATGTCTGCTTTGGAATACCCGCTTGTCAGAACACAATGCACTGATCTGAGTTTGCGGAGCACATGGCGAATTGTCGGTAAACCGAACACTTTTACATCACCACGGCTTACTATTCAAACTCAATATTCAGTTCTTCGGGTTTTCTCAAACTTCGTGAAGAACGGGGTTCGCAACCTGTTAAATGAATGACATACAGATTCGTTTTCAATAAATCCCAAGCCTCGTCCAGTGACAACATGTACTGTTTATTGACAGCCCGGTTACGACCCTCCCCATCTTCACACTCTAATTTGTGTCGGTGGTTCAAAACGTAGCGTCCTTGGCTGTCTCGTCTAGCCTCGAACTCAACATTCTTGACCTTTCCGCGCGTGCCCAAAGCCCAGATTCTTTTGATGCGGAGCGATTCTGATTGCTGCGCTTGATTGATGATGTCCACGGTTATCTCCTTCAAGTAATTTTTTCGTTGATTATGTCTTTGACTGATGCTGACATGTGGTTAATTAATTGGGGCCGCGGTGACAATGGAATCATCAGCCGCCACCACAACGTAATAGTTGAAATATTCATTCAGCTTGCTGTATGCCGTTCTGCCCAAAAACTGCTCCAATTGCCGACGACTTTGTTTATTCAACGAAAATGATGTGCATCCATCCTGGGCGTTTTGCGCTGCGCCATAGCGCAGGATCATCTCGATCACAAAATCCGGAATATTCCGTTGCTGTTGACGAATGGCTGCGTGCCTTGTTTTTTTCAAATGAGCATGACGAATGATTTTTTTGTCGCCGGCCACGATTGCATATAAATCCATGTACTTACTCCCCCAGCCTTTTTGACAATTCCAACAACAACTGTGAGCCAGCTTGCAGCCCCTTCTTGATAAAAACACTGGAATGTTCGGGACAAATTTCGTGGCCCAAATTAGTGAGTGCCTGGTGATCTACGCACAATACCAACATCTCTTGTAAGTCAGGCGGAGTACCATTTTTCCTAGACTCCTCCCACAGTTGAAGCAGAACCGAATGAAACTTTCCAGGAGTGTCCGCATTCTTGAGACTCGGCTTTGGAAACAAATTGGATTCTTGCGTTGCCATCATCGGAATACGCATTCCTTTGCTGTCTAGCCATCGACGTGCCTCAGCAATATCAATCACAGTGCTGCCATCAAAGGGCGATTTCGTGGTGACCAGCGCATTGGCCCTTTTTGGGTTGGCCGCAGCCCGGATGCTTTCTGGTGTCATCATGGAGAGGGCAGCAAGCTGCTTGATAGTAAGTTCACCTGCACGATGTGAAGCCAAGCTGAGTTCACGTACATGATTTGGGATCAACTGATCATCAAAGTGAACGGCCCGGCAAAAAGTGTGCGTGGTGATGCCCTCAAGAATTAATCTCGCATCGGCCAAATAAAGTACTTTTTGCAACTCTTGGGCTTCTGAACGCGCCCCGCCACCATATCCATCAATTTGTTCACTCAGTTGGCTTGTGGCGTAAAGCTCGAGCAGGTCATTGATTCGCGTGAAAACCTCGTCTTGGCCATACTCACTCCCAGGGT
Organism: Microcoleus sp. MON1_C5; assembly: GCF_036701875.1. Classification (NCBI taxonomy): domain Bacteria; kingdom Bacillati; phylum Cyanobacteriota; class Cyanophyceae; order Oscillatoriales; family Microcoleaceae; genus Microcoleus; species Microcoleus sp. MON1_C5. Next base: position 2,427 of record NZ_JAUBRN010000051.1, read on the forward strand.
AATATCGGCCATGAAAGGCCAACTCATAAAGATCTTGAAGCCCTGTTGCAAACTCGGTGTGTTTGATGGTGTCAAAATTAAAATATTCTGCAATCTCGTACTCATCGAATTTGAGCGAAGGATCCAAGATCGAAACTGGGTCATGCCCGTGCTTGAAATGAGTAGTGTCAACATTCAATGCTGCCCAGATCTTCCTGGGATCAAGACCCATCCACGCCATCTGCTTTCCAAGCGTCAGAAAACATTGGAGGATGTTGTTTTGAAATTCAGAGTAGGTCAACGTTGATCTGAAGTGGTGTTCTGTGTTTTGCATGATATGTTGTTCGCATGAATGGTGTGAATATGCGCAAATCATACATAAAATTTTAATCATGTGAATTCATATGGTCGGTATGAATCATTAGTCAGCATCTACATAGAACTACCCCTGCAAGGTGGCGGACTCTAACAAGCTGTCATTCAGGCTTTACCGATACGTTTGTGGCTAATTTGGAAGGTGCAGGTTGAAGGGCCGGATCCCAGCACAACACTCCAAAACGCTGCCCAACTCCTGACTAAAACGATTGCAGCCCGCCACAATTACAAAGAACCAGTAAGCTTGCCTTCACCATGCAATCTTGGCCACCAACTGATTTCAGTTCCTGAGAACCTAGCGAGACAAATTGCAGTCAGCAACCACGTAGATTTTGATGAAAAAATTTTCCACCTAAATGAGTCAATTACTCCCTCAGATAGGGACTACCTATGATGAGGGTGACCGGAATGAATGTTTGTGATTCTTTAAAGTTGCCCTCTAAATTCGTTGCTTGGCAGAGTGGCTAACCGATCAGAAACTTAGCAAACCTAATCAACTTTCAATAAATTACAACACCTTCGTTTCTCGTCTGATCAGACATCCACCTCCATTTTCATTCAAATTCATCTATCGAATTGATTCTTTCAACAATACGAATCTATTAATTCAGAGTATGAGTCTTTATCAGAACGGAACCGATTGGTATTACTAATTCTATGATTGTGTTTATATATAACCACGTTTATTACTTTTCGTTGCACGTTTCACAATAAACATCAGATCCTCACGACGAACACTGGCTTAAAACAATGGGTCACATTGATACTCACTCCTTCGACGAGAGGGAACGAGTCAACCATGAACACATTGAATAAAAAGGAGCTAATGCTTTTGGCAGAGGCCCAGTCTGAGTACACAGTGAAACTGATCGAGACGGCACAAAGCAATACGCGTTGGTGGCGAATGGAAATCAACCTTAGCCCCCAGAACAAAGTTTACGAGGTAGTTACAGCCCTCGGTAAAACAAAGACTTGGAAAAGTCTGGATATTGCCATTGATTTTTTGAAGGAGACCTGCCCCAGCGCAGACCTCTGTGTAGTTGTACTTAAACCCTCATGACGGAATAACAATGAACCAGCCAAACCTACACGCTATTACACCCCCCACCGACAAAAATGACTCGTTGGACAAATGGCTCTCAGGTTTGGCCAACCTTTTAATGATCCTCTTGATCATGAGCCCTCAGTTGGCCCTTGCTCAGTCGGCAGGTGCAACATTTGGTGGCATAACTGAATTCCTCCGGTCAATCACGAACCTCCTGATTTTTGAATGGGGTTACTACATCGGTATCATCACCCTTGCAATTCAAGGCTATCGCTGGAAAACAGGTCGCATTGATTTGATGACTCTTGGTGGCTGGGGACTCGGTATCGGGCTTGTATTCTTCGCGCCAAACATCGTCGGCGATCTCCGAAACCGCTCAGGCGGAGCGATTTAATCGTGACCCCAAACCAACCGAACAACGAGGAGGAAACCCTCGTTGTTGCGATGACACGTCCAACGATGATCGGCGGCTTTACGCTCACAAGCCTGGTTCTGAGTTTCTACTTGCCCTTTATGATCGCAATGCTCACCAGGTCAGTTTTGGCCTTCCTGCTTGTGCCTGTTCTTCTGGTCATCAGTTATCTGGTTTGTCTCAAAGACGTCTACCTGTTTGACATCTGCTCGGCAGCAAGCCGTCTGAAAATTTGCGTGAACAAGAGACTTTGGGGGGTGCGTCGATATGCCCCTCGTTGAATTTCTAAAACAAAAATTCGATATATTCCTGACCCCTCCCAAACCCAAAGGGTTGGCTGAGGACGAACGGGAAATGTTGTTGAGCGAAATGGTCCCTTACACAGTCCATTACGACGATGAAACTGTAATCACCAAAGACGATGGTTTGGTCCAAGTCATCAAAATCGACGGGCTCCATTTTGAGTCTTACAGTGCAGAACAGATCAAGCAGTTCGAACGCAGGCGAAATACTGTATTGCGATCAATCGCCAGTCCAGACCGTGCGGTCTATGTTCACTTGATCCGAAGAAAGATCAGTGAATACCCCTCAGGAGAAGGCGAGACTTGGTTCGCGAAGACATTCAACACCGCATGGAAAAATGAAATTCAACAAAACTCGTTCTACAAAAACGACATTTATATTTCAGTAGTTCGAAACCGATTCCGGCAAGGTGTTCCGGGGTTTCTCGATCGAATTTTCGCAACATTGACCGGAATCAAAACCGACTCTGATCACCTTGAAACCTTCCAACATCAAGCAAAAGATCTGAATGAAGCCACAAACTTCCTCTGCCAAACGCTCGCCAATTATGGCGCGAGAAAGTTGTCCGTAAGAAGACTTCACCAGCCAGACAATCCATCCATAAGCCAGCAAAACGCCAAAATCATTGTGAAGGAGCATCAGTTAGCCTGGACAGACTTTGCGAAGACAAATGGCGAACACGACACCTATACATTCGATTCGCTTGCAGATTTCATTGGTCCAGACACCTCTGAGCTCGGCGAATTCTTGAGCTACCTGGTCAATCTGCAGCCAGGCCGCATTCCACTGAGTGATTTGCCAATTGATCAAACGATCGCGAATTCCTGGGTGGACTGCAACCCAATAAGCAATGTGATGGCTGTACAGAATCTTCAAAGCACCAAAGCGTGTGCGGTGCTGAGCATGGCCGAATGGCCCAATCGCACATCGTCACGCATGCTGGATGAGTTTCTTCGCCAACCTGTCGAATTCATCCTTACCCAGAGTTTCTTTTTCACAGATCGGATTAGCGCCGAACATGACCTACGCCAAGAACGGCGACGGATTGATGTGAACGATTCTGATGGGGCATCAGAAGGTGACAAAGAAGAAATCACCAAAGGATTGGAGGAACTAAAAAGGGGGCAATCCGTGAATGGTTTGCATCATTTGTCCATCCTTATTCATGTAGACGCACAGCTTGATTCATCCGATCCACTAGATGCCAAAAGAAGGACTTTCGACGACCTGGAAAAGAGTGTCGGACTGCTGAAGAAATGCTTTGTGAATCTCGGGGTTAAACCCGTTCGTGAGTGGTTTGCCATGGAGACCTTCTACTGGTCACAGCTCCCTGGACAATCCCAGCACTTCATCGGCCGACGCGGAAAGATCAAATCAAGCAACTTTGCTGGATTTGCATCTCTTCACAATTATGCCTCGGGTCGCCTTGAGGGAAACCTTTGGGGGCCCGCTATCATGTCGTTCCCAACAGAAAGTGGCACCCCATACCACTTCAATTTTCACCGAGAACTGGAAGGAATGGTGGCTGGGCATACGGCCTTCACAGCAGACACAGGCTCGGGTAAAACCACCCTACTCTCCGCATTGATCGCCATGGCCGACAAAGCCAAGCCACGAGTATTCTGGTTTGACAACCGGCACGGTGCCAAAGTCTTCATGTGCGCAATGGGCGGACAACACACCACCCTAACGGTCCAAGGCGGCACGGGATGGAACCCGTTCAAATTACCCGACACCCTAGAAAACCGTTCATACCTGATTGAGCTTCTCACACTGATGAGAACCTGCTATGGCGGCTCAGTTACGCCGGACGACATCGAAAGATTCAAAAAGGCTGTTCAAGAGAACTATGCACTTCCTTTGGCAGACAGGCGGCTTAGGAATATCGCATGGTGTTTTGGCCAAGGCGAACTGAGCAAAGTGATGCGCGTATGGCATGGCGGTAATGGGAATGACGGCGCCAATTGGGGAGTTTTCGACAATGAGACTGACAACATCGATTTGAGTAAATGTCGTCACTACTGCTACGAGATGCAACAGCTGATCAAAGACGGTACCGCACGGCCAGAACTGGCAGTTGTCCTGAGCTATCCATTCCATCGAATCGAACAAGCCATGAATGGAGAACCCTTTGTAGTGGTTCTGGAGGAAGGACAAAACTTGGTGAAGCACGAGTATTGGCGATCAAAGATCGACAGCTACATCATGCAGATTCGACGTAAAAATGGCTTGCTGATCTTTGTCACACCCGATCCAAAATACATCTACTGCGAAACCGATTCAATCCAAAAACAATCCGCCACGAAAATCTTCCTGCCCAACAGTGAAGCCAGAAAGCAGGACTACATGGATCAACTCGGTCTGACGCATTCCGAATTTGAATTTATTAGGGATACCCCACCAGAGCAACGGACGTTCCTGATCAGACGGGGCCAAGAGTCAGTGCGCGCCAAGTTTGATTTAAGCGCCCTATCCCGCTTCATTCCAGTCCTATCCTCCAACGACAAGGCAGTTGCTTTGATGGAGCAGATCATCCATGACCTCAAAGACAACAACCCAGAAAAATGGGTTCCGATCTTCATGGAGCAAGCCATAAAAACCAACACTCACAACCTAAAGCCATCTGGAGTAAACCCATGAGAATCGCTCTCGCCTTGACGATTGCTTCAATACTGACGATCACGCAAACGAATACCCATGCCCAGGGAATTCCAACCTATGACGCAGCGACAGTCCTGCAGCTTCAGCAGCAGTTCCAACAACTACAAAAGCAGTACGACACTTTGCAAAACCAATATAAGGCAGTGACTGGCAGCTACGGTCGAGGACAAACAGGGCTCAATGAGTCAATCAACTCATCTTCGATCGTGCCAGGTTCATGGCAGGAGGTCGTTGCTCAGCAGCAAAGCGGATCGTTTGGAACAAAACAAAACTTTTATGAAAAGCTCCTGAAAACACTGCCTCAAGATCTATTTCGAGATCCTCAATCACAAAACGCCACCACCTACAAGCTCAGCACTGATTCGGTCAGAGCAGCAATGTCTGGGGGGGAAATCCTGTATTCACAAGTACAAACCCATCTCAACAACCTAGCCAGATTGAGCCAGCAGGTAGACAGCACATCAAACATCAAGGATGCCCAAGACCTGCAAAATCGCATAGCCACGGAAAACGGGATGATGCAAAGCGCACTGGGTAAGTTGAATGCCATGAACATGAACTTACAGGCAAATATGCTCAATCAACAAACACAAGCGACCTCTGCTACCCAGAGTTACTTCAGAAAAAGCCAATAACCCGGAGGATCACATGTCAAAAACTATCGCCTTCCTACCTCTGATCATTGTCATATTGCCCCTTTCATTTCTTTTGATGAAATTGCGACATGTGCTCTTGAGCTTGCTCTTTTTAGGGCTTCTTGGAGGGTGTGCATCAAACTCAAATTCATTTGATAAATCGCCCTGCGTATGTGACTTCAGACCGATCAATCTCACGTCACTTGTAGAGATCAATCATGGGTAAGAATTTTTATGTAACGATCATGCTCATCGTGACTATCTCGGCTGGCCTGTATTTTTTTAAATACTCGGCATCATGGAGTGATTATGAAAAGTCCGTCCAAACCAGGGACGTCGATCAATTGGCGACACTGGATCATAATCCACTACTGACGGCAACTAGGAAGCAATTCGATCGTTGGCTACCATCTTATTGTGGTCCTGATTTGTACCTCAATAAAAACGCAAAGCCACACTCCGTTGAGGTGTGTATCAATGGAACTATTGAGCGTATTGAATCAAGTACAGGGATAGTGCTTTCAAAAGAAGACGTGACAGACACCAGGGTTAAAACTCATTGGCAACAAATAATGGGGGTGAATTAACAATGGCGGAGTTGACTCTTCAAGGCCTTGTCGGTGCTGCTGATGGAGTAACAACCTCATTCTTAACTCAGACATACCCTGCGATTGCAAGTGCTGTTGCCGGTCCAATTTACTTTGTCGCTGTTCTGTATTGGGTGATTTTTGGTTACAAGGTCTATGCAGGCCACTCTGGCTTTCAGCCTAAAGACTTTCTCGCAAAAATAGTCATGACGGTTGGTGTTTTCAGCACACTGTACTGGGGCGGTTTCGCGACACAAATTTATCAGGCATTTGTTGGATTTATGGAGGGTGCGGCATCAACTATTATGGCGGGATCATCGACACCACAAATGTTAGATGCTCTTTACTCAAACGTTGATGATGTATCACGCACACTCCGCTCAGCAGATTTCTATCAAACAGCAATGATCGTCGACGGAATATTGCTGTTTGTAATTAACTGCATTCTTTTCGTACTTGCGCTTGTTTATATGACGATAGCCAAAATTGGGCTGGCTATAACAATGGTTCTGCTTCCCTTGTTTATCGGATTTCTAATGTTCGATCAAACAAAACAATGGTTCATGAACTGGGTGAGCAAAATGATGCATTTTTGTTTCCTTTACATCTTAGTTATAGCCATCGTTAGATTTGGATTCATTGCATTTGGCAGTGCAATCGATACCGCAGGACAAGCATCACAAGCTACTAATCCAAACCTCGTAACGTCTGAACAAACCGCCCAACTGGTGATTGTTGAAGGCGTACTTATTCTATTCATGCTGAGCGTTCGCGGCTGGGCCTCTGCGCTAGCAAGCGGCGCTTCCTCCTCTACCGGAACGTTAATAGCGATCACGCGAGCCGCTTTAGGTAAAGGTATGAAATGAGCAAGAACGCACGACAATTTACGCTAATGACGGACACACAATCTCAAACTGCGCATATTTCTGAGAGATCTAAATTAAAGCAAGAACGTGATAGAGCCTACCTTTTGATAGCACTTCTTCTATTTGGAATAGTCGCGTTAAGTATTGCTGTAGCCACTTTGGCCTCAATCCATACCGTCGTACCTGTCATTTCAGTTATTGATGCGAATGGACATGTCGTGAAACAGGAGATTGTTCAAAGAGAGACAATCCAAGGGCAAGAAAGCCTTGTTCAAAGTCAAATTCATGACTTCATCACCTACTGCAATACATTCGACCCAGCCTGGCGGCAACGTTACTCCGACCTTTGCCGTTTGCATTCTTCCCAGCAAGTGGCAGACGTCTACGACCAAGAGATCTCACCTGAGAACCCTAACAACCCCTACTTTCTGATTGGCAGTAGCGGGAAACGAACTCCAAAAATTACAAGCATTTCGGCCATTGATAAACAGGCATACAGAGTGTCATTCCAGTCTGTAACGGAAAAGCCTGGAAGCGCTACAACCATCGATTACTACACAGCCCTTGTCCGTTTCAGCTTTACCAACAAGCCCTTGGCCTTGGCTGACAGGTGGGAAAACGCACTTGGCTTTGTGGCCACGTCATATCGCAAAGACCAAGAACTCAGCACCCAATAACAAACCGGAAAGGAAAACCATGCGCAATAAAATATCCACTGGCCTGTTCGCTGTTTGTCTTGCCGTTACCAGCTCAACGGCAATGGCATCGAAGACGCCACAATCCCTGTCCTCGGATTCTCGAGTCAGACACGTCATGTACGACCCCAATCAGGTCTATGAAATTATCGGAACCTATGGTTACCAGACGTCCCTGGAGTTCGCAACGGACGAGGAGGTGAAGGTGGTCTCGCTGGGCGACACGATTGCCTGGCAAACAGTACCTTACAACAATCGAGTTTTCTTGAAACCTGTTGAGCCAAGAGCTGCGACAAACATGACTGTAATCACCAATAAGCGCACGTACTACTTCATGTTGTCGAGTACCAAACTATCGAAGGAAACCACCTTCTTGGTTCGTTTCAAATATCCCCAAACCACATCAACAGTCGCTACGATGCAGTCAAAACCAAAAATTGATTCCACTGGTTTTGATCCCGAGACAATCAATCTCGACTACAGCACTTCAGGTCATAAACACGCGATCTTATTGAATCGGGTACTCGACGATGGGCAGTTCACATTCTTCCGATTTGATGAAAAAGGGGAGATTCCGACGATCTACACAGTAGGTCCTGACGGTACAGAGTCAATTGTTAATACACGTCGAGAGGGCTCATATTTGGTTGTAGAGCGAACAGCTGGCCTGTTTACTCTTCGCAATGGCAACTCCTATCTTTGCGTCAGAAACAATTCCATCCAAAGCGAGATTCCAAAATCAGGACAATTGACCACTGGGAGTCTGTAAATGGAAGACAAACCGATACCCCAGTCACGGGAAGAAGCGGTAAAAAAATGGGAAGAGGAACAAACCTCCTCTCTGGTAGGGAGTCGCTCCAACTCCAAAATGGTGGGGATTGGCGTGATCGGCCTGACTGTGATGGCATTGGGAGTGGCGTGGTATGTAAAAAACTCTTCCGCCCAGATAGATCCCTCTGCCATTCCGCCGAAAGAAGTGAACATTGCTGAACGGAAACCAGTTCAGAAGCTACCCGTAGAGACTGCACCACCCGCTGCCACTCCTCCCACGGAAACACCAGCGCAAGCCGTCAATCAACAAGCGGAACAAGCTAGGATCCAAAAGGCGGAGCAAGAGCGCCGAATGCTTGAAGCCAGGCTTAAATCATCACTTCTCGCGCAAGGCTCTAATCAACCCTCAAGCAACAGCGCACCTCTCAACGGACCATCCCAGAACGTGCCCGCATCCATGTTTGGATCTACTCCCGAAAAAGGTGCGCAAGATGCGAATTCGAAGTTCGCACGCTCAGTTTCTGGTCAAGGTGTTCCCAGCAGTCAAGCTCGCCAACTTGCCAACCTCGAAAACAAAATTCTACAAGGCAAACTAATCGAAGCGGTACTGGAACCTCGCGCCATTTCTGATCTTCCTGGCATGGTTTGCGCAGTAGTTCAACGGGATGTTTACGCCCACAAGGGTAGAAACAAACTCATACCTTGGGGCTCAAAGGTATGTGGCGTTTACAGTGGGGATTTGCGCAAGGGCCAAGAGCGGCTGTTTATAGTCTGGAACACCCTTCGTAGACCCGATGGTATAGAAGTGACCCTAGACAGTGTGGGGGCCGATCAACTTGGCTCTGTCGGGCTTGGGGGTCAAGTTGATACCCACTTTGCAGAAATATTCGGGATGTCCGCCCTCCTCTCAATCATTGGTGCCGGTGCCTCAACCTCGGGTGTGCAGTCAAACGACCAACAGAATAGTGAATCCTACTACCGCCAATCTGTTCAGCAGGCTGCCGCGCAAACCGCTCAACAGGTATTGCAGCCTTATGTGAACAGTCCGCCCACGGTGACGGTCCCAGCGGGTTCGAAAGTACGAATCTATGTCAATCGGGATCTGGATTTCTCTGCGGTCAACGAAGAACAGACCAGCCAAGCTAGTCAGCCCAATTTCATTTTTTGACCAATGTCTCAAATCGCATCGTTCCGGGCCAAACTGGCCCCACTGACCAAATATCTTGATGATTCATCCATTACGGAAATAGCGATCAATCGACCTGGCGAAGTGTGGCTCGGAAAACAGGGACACCGCTTTATGCAGTCCGTATCACTGCCCGAGCTCACTAACGGTCTATTGGATTCACTGGGTGACGTCATTGCCTCTTACAGTGCCCAAGAAGCTTCCCGACAGCGCCCTCTTCTCTCCGCCACAATCCCGATTAACTTAGGGGAAAACATCCCAGTCACCGAACGTGGCGGGTTTCGGGTTCAAGTAATAAAAGCCCCAGTGGTGGAAGAAGGAACTATCGCAATCTGTATCCGAAAGCCTACCCTGCTGGATCTATCGCTGGATGACTATTCAGCAAAAGGGGCTTTCACCAATGTGAACTACCAGTCAGAAAATGATCGAAATTCGGGCGAGAAACTCACCAGTCTTTTCAATCAGAAGGCTTGGCCCGAGTTCCTGAAACATGCGGTCAGATCGCATAAAAACATTGTGATCTCAGCTGGCACCAACACAGGCAAAACCACCCTACTCAATGCGCTTCTGAAGGAAATAGCGCTGGAGGAACGAGTGGTCACCATTGAAGACTCTCGAGAAATTCGACCCGTCCAGTCCAACCGACTTCACTTAATTTATTCCAGGGGCGGTCAAGGTGAGGCACAAGTGACAACCGTTGATCTACTAGAGGCCACACTTCGTCTCACACCAGATCGGGCAATCATGGGCGAACTAAGAGGTGCAGAGGCCTATTCCTATCTTGAGCTGTTGAATTCCGGTCACACAGGCTCTATCACCACAATCCACGCGGACAGCCCCAGGCTGATGTTTGATCGACTGGCCCAGATGGTCATGCGGTTTGGATCAACCATGAACAAAGAGCAAATCGTTGACTATGCCAAATCTTTGATCGACGTGGTCATCCAGCTTAAACGGGGTCCAGATGGGCACCGTTACATCTCTGAGATCCAATATGAAAACCACAATTAAATTCTCACAACTCATGATTGTGATTGGCAGCCATTTGGCCATGAGTCAGACCACGTTTGCCAGCACCCTACCCGTTCCATTCGAAAGGCTGGCCAAAGACTGCGCACCCGGTATTCATGTCGACACGCTCAAAGCCTTGGTCACCATCGAATCATCAGGCAATCCCTACGCAATCGGTGTTGTGGATGGAGTATTAGAACGACAGCCAAGAAGTTTGCCAGAAGCAATTTCGACTGCGAAACGGCTCGACAAAGAAGGATTCAATTTCTCAATGGGCTTGAGCCAGGTGAATCGCTACAACCTGCCTAAGTATGGAGAGACCTACGAATCGATTTTCGAGCCATGTAGAAATCTGAGAACAGGAGCTGCAATTCTGACTGATTGCTTCACCAGGGCTTCCCTCAAATTGAAAGATGATCAAGCTGCCTTGCGAGCGGCCTTAAGTTGCTATTACTCGGGGAACTTCAGTCGAGGCTTCCGACCTGATGCACCTGGCCAGCCAAGCTATGTTCAAAAAGTGGTTGACGCATCAATCAAGGGCCAACAGCCTCTGATTCCAAAATTAGATCCAAATGACCCAGATGCCAAAGCTTTGTCTGTACGTCGATCAGAGCCAAGTCAACCTGCGAAATCTATCAACGATTCACCCACGCCCTGGGTCATTTTTAGTCAAAAGCAAGATAAGGGTATATCGGGGAATCAAGGCTCTGAGACGGGTTCTGATACGGTCGAAGTAAAGATCAAACAATCGAATCCAAAGAGCTCACACGAAGTGCCTTTTGTACAATTCCTGGAGTGAATCACATGAAAGTTGTCTCTGAAACCCTCAGCCTTACAATTGTAGGTGGCGCTGCTTTTATCGCGACCAGTCACTCAAGTGCACAACAGATCCTGGAAGGCGATACTCGACTGGCCTGCGAGGCGATACTGTGTCTGGCTTCCAGTACACAGCCCAGCGAATGCAGTTCCTCAATACAACGATATTTCTCAATCAGACACAAGAAGTTTTCCGACACGCTGAAAGCTCGAAATGGGTTTCTGAACCTATGCCCCGTCTCACAACAAACCCCGCAAATGTCTGCATGGGTTAACTCACTCACTCATGGGGCTGGCCGATGTGATGCCAACTCCCTAAATGCTGTGCTTCGGCAGTCTTCAGGAGGAGAATTCGAGCAAGTTACGATCTCCGATCAAATGCCTGCCTATTGTTCAGTCTATTTCAAGCATGAATACACCAACTTCCAGACCGCAGATGTAATTCCAAAATATGTCGGCATTCCACTGCGAGGTGGATTTTGGGTGGAGAGCTCGGATTTCGATATGGCCAGTTCACAATATCAGCAAAGGATTCGGGCTGAAGACGAGGCACGACGCCAAGCTGATATGCACGGTGGTTAAAGTATTGAACGCAATAATGAGCACTCATATCACCTAGAATGACTAGCGAATGGGAGTTATCCAAGATAAACGGATGATGCACTGTGAAAGTACAATCATTTGGTTTTAAGTGTCTCTTTGTTAACATTTGACCAGTTATTTCGCAAAAGGCGCATGTCGCCCATTGCGTTTCTCTGCTTCTCAGGTATATCTATAGTTGCCATTCCATCTGAGCCAAGGAAGTTGATAACAGTTTCGTGCTTAGCTGCGCATTGGATGAACTGATCATATTTTCCAACAGCGGGTACATCATAGGTCTCCCAGACACTACGAGAGGAATTTTCTCGATCGATTTCAAAATAATCAAATGACATTTGATAAATTTTGTTATTGCACCTAGCCTGTACGCCTTGCAGGAAGATCCAGTCTGTTCCATAGTATTGAAACCGGATTCTCAATTGGGGAACATTACTCGCAGATACGCCCAGATAGGTTTCAACTTTTGTCGCTAATGTTGAAGGGCTGTCAAGGTGGTCATAGAAGACCCGCCCAGTGACACGATTTTCGCTACTTTTGATGAGCTTTTCAGTTGCAAAATAAATTGACGCAGCTTTTGATTTTAGGAATTGTTCAACCTTAGCTTTTGCTGGCTTAAACCTCACCATGTTATCCGCCATCGCTTTGGAATTAAGGTACTCCGGCCGTTGTAACGCCTCTAGATTTGATTTCAATGTTGACCAAGAAGGATTCTTCGCCTGGCTGCCCTGAATAATACTCTCAATCATTTTTAGCGCCTGTTCCTCTCGCTGCTGAGCTTCTCTAATTTCTCGAGCTTTGACGCGTTGATAAATCTCATCCGCTTGGACTCTCCACTGGTTCTCTTGAGCTATACCGGCAATATTAAAACGCTCCATCAATTGATGGTAAGACTCAAGACCCTTATCGCTGTTGACCGCATCTAGAAGATCTTTGTAGTAGATTTCTGCCTTGGTGTTCTGCTCCAGTTGAATTCTGGCCTGCTCTTCCCGCTGACGATCCTCCTCTTGTCTCGCATATTTTTGGGCTTGTTCCTGTTCAGGAGGCAAATTTACTGCAGGGGGTATTGACGCAGAACCTTTCGATTCACCTAGTAAGATCGGTAAGCTTTCACATGCTGAGAGGGATGTGATTACCATTCCTAATAAGACAATTTTGCTTAGTTTTTTCATTTTCAAGATCTCAGTAAACCGTAATTACGTAAATTAGTATGGAAACATAGTACTTCACAGAACGATACATGATTTTGAACATAAATATAGACCCGAAAACACCCCAAGCAGCGAACAGTTGAAACTCTTGGATTTCCAAGGTAACAAGGTAAAGTAAAGCAGATCGAGGAAAGAAAAATTTACAAAAACCCGATAGTTTTGGGTTTGAGAAAAGGCGTGAAGCAACCAACCTAACATTTGAGGAAATCCAATTTGAGGGGATATCTGTCTCGGAGCTAGAACGGACACACCAGCGGCAATGCTGTGGCACTTTCAAATATAAGTTGCACGACCTTCCAGTCTTAAAAAACTAAATTCCCAACATCAACAATTTAATCGAGCCGACCAAATTGGATATCTGATTTTTTACCCCTTTCTAATTCACGTTTCGAACCTCTCACTAAAATCCCTAATTTCGCACTCAAGTCCAGTGCGGCCGTTTTGCTGAACTTTCGTGAAATTGCGTTCGGCAGTTGATCTTTTGAATCAGTGTAAATTTTTGATTCATGTTGAGGTCGGCTTATAGCAACATAGTACAGATTCAAAGAGGTAGTCCTGCTCTTGGTCTCCATGCAGATCATGGAGCGCTCTGAGGTGAGACCTTGAGCTGAATGAACAGTACTTGAATACGCATGCTCTAAATGCAGTGGTTTATTGGCAAGCAATTCAACGGTTTTCTTAGCATCAATTGTCTGCAACTGGACCACTCCTCCATGGATACCCTTTACACGCATTCGGTCACCATTGGTGAGATCCAACGAAGAGTTGTTTCTGTTGACCCTGACATGATCACCCACGGTCAATTCCTGCTTTTCCAACCGGTAAACGCTCAGCTGCGTCACTTTCCGTGGATTGATGCTGAACGACTTATTGTTCGAATCTTTGACGAGTAGAACATTGCCAGGCAGCTTGTCGGTAACTCGATAGGTCTCTCCTCTCACAAGTCCCAATTGCTTGTAATCCTTCTCTGGCTGAATAACCATCTCCACTTCGTAGCTCGGCGCGAATCGACGCTGCGCTTGGGTCAAATCAACACGAGCCAAGGTATCGAATTCTCGGCCTTGTCCCTTTAATCCCGTTCCTCCCCGAATCAGATCGTTGATCTCTCGTCTTGAATCGTTCTTTCCGGTAATAATCAAGGTGTTCGATCTCTCGGTTTCAGGTAGCTTTAGGTAGTCAGAGACCAATGTTTGGTGTCGAGTCAGTGAATTAGGAATTTCAATCACATCCTTGATGTGTCGCAGGGAATTTGCAGCTTGACCATCTGCGGCCAATTCCACGGCTCGTTTCAATTCCTGATCTTTTTGACGCTGGATTTCCTGGATGCGCGCTGTCTTCATGCCTGCCGTTTGTAGTTGGGCAAATGGACGTCCCGCTTCGATGGCCTCAGTTTGTTTGGTGTCTCCAATCAGGACCAATCGAGCCTCTGCTTTTTCGACGACCCGCATTAAACGCTCCATCTGACGACTTCCGACCACTCCGGCTTCATCCAATAAGACGAGGGTATTTCGATCGATCGGCTTGTCCTTGGTTTTCAGAAAACTGGCCAGAGTGTGAGCGTCGAGCCCTTCCGACTTCAACGCCTTGACCTGGTTGCCATAAGGTGCGAGCGCCAGGGTTTTAATGGGCGTCTCAGAATTCCCTTCTGTTTTGAGTAGCTCGACTGCTTGATTGATCGTGAACGTTTTACCAGTGCCTGCATCGCCCTGAATCCCCACAAACCGATTTTCAGAGCCCACGATCAGACGAACAGCGTCCTTTTGCCCTTCATTGGCCTGAGAATCCACCAAACGGGCCTCCAGTGCCACGGATGGAACCAAGGGCAGCACAACTCCCCTACCCTGCTTCTCAATCGCCAGGATCGCTTTCTCGCGCTTGAGTGCAGCATGGGTGGTGTATCGCTTTTCAGCTTCGACCAAAGATCCCTTCTTGATCGCTTGATCCACGTAAAGGCGTCCTTGTCGATCACTCCATCCCTTGTGTTCTCGCAAGTAATGTCGCCATCCGGCCCGGCTCAGTGATGGGCCATGCTTTTTGCTAGACAATTTGAAAGCCGGTTCCGATTCAATCAAAGCGCCTGTTTTTACAAGTTCACGCACTTCTGCTCGAACACCCTCAGCCGTTGCAACGCCCACAGCCCGCCTAAGAGCAGTCGAGATGAGTTGGGTGTGAGTTACGACTGATTCACGTTCAGTCAGGTGATTAATCGCGT
The DNA here is from genome assembly GCF_036701875.1 of Microcoleus sp. MON1_C5. Classification (NCBI taxonomy): domain Bacteria; kingdom Bacillati; phylum Cyanobacteriota; class Cyanophyceae; order Oscillatoriales; family Microcoleaceae; genus Microcoleus; species Microcoleus sp. MON1_C5. The sequence continues at coordinate 17,789 of NZ_JAUBRN010000051.1, forward strand.
AGCGCACCACGGCCTGTGCTGGTGTCATGGAGGCTGGAAGGCTAAGATGATCCCGTGACTTTTCGTCAACGCCCAATTCAAGGCCCTTGTTCGAATATTGAATGCCCAAATCCTGGCTTTTCTTCAACCAGTATTGTTTAACAACAGCGCGGTCTGATTCATCCTTGCGTGGCCGAGTGGCCAAGGCAATCACTTGTTTTTCGAGTGTGGATGCGTTTTCTCTTGTTTTACCCTGATTAGCCAGAGCCTCCTCAATCACCTGACTGCGAGCTGAAAAAGCCACAATTTGATCGCGGGAAATATGACCCAGTTCGAAATTGCCTTTGTCGTCGGCCAAACGAATGCTGCACCCCAATTCTTGTAAGCCCCGCGCCAACTCCAATTTGTAGATGGCATCGATTTCATGCTGGACTTTGAAGATGTCTTCATTCGCAATGGCTCGCCATTTGCCATCCGATCTTTGAGTCATATTCATGACGACCGCGTGGGTGTGCAATTGCGGATCTTTGGCCCGGCTCATTTCATGCCGAAATTTGCCAATCACCAAATTGCCAGTTCGTTCTCTGCTTGTTTTGCCGTCGATCTTCCGTCGGGCCTCAGCCAATTTTTCGACTTGTTCCAATGCCGATTCAACCGCCTTGTCATGGGCAAGCACCACTGCTTTGTCTCCCCCCACCAAGGCCTGCATCGACACCGACTTGGGTGCCGAAAAGGTGAGGTCAAGCCCCATTCGCTTTTTGGAATCCTCCCCAAAACTGGCTTGGATCCGATCACCATTTGGAAGCTTTCCATCCAGCAATCTTGAGAGCTGCGCCTGATCGACCGGCCCTTCCAATCCCAGTGCTTCAGCCCCCCTGCCCTGCCATTCCCCTGGATGCTCTTTGGCGTAGTAATCGTCCGCAGCAGAAAAGTAGTGTGCAGCGGCGTATTGGTTATTCCCGCGAATGGAAGTGACGTTGAGCATCAGCGAACCTCAATGGCTTTGGTCCGCACGGGATGATCCACATAGGGCAAGATGATTTTGGCGATCGGAAAATCTTCAGCAAAGTGAACATAACCGTGTAAATCCTTGAGATTCGAAATCTCTGAATCCATCACGACCAGCTCGGGTGCCTCAGCACGAACATGACGGCTTCGCCCACCTCGGTTCATCGTGATTTGCTCACGCTCAACTTGTTGTCGGCCCAAAATCTCACTGGCCTTGTGCGCATTCAACGCATTGGAAGCGCCGAATATCAGGTAATTGCGGAAACAGGCCAACAGGGTTTTCGCAGCCTCGCGTCCATACACTTCGTCCAGCTGGGCCCAATCCTGAATGCTCCCAACAATTCTCAAACCATGCTTTCTGCCTTTGGTTGCAGCAGGAACGAATGACTCGAGTTTTCCCAACGACTCCAACTCGTCGAGGAACAACCAAAGACGCGCCCCGGTCATCGGCTCGTAACTCAATATCGTCGCGCAAATCGTATCAATCCAGGTCGCAACCAAAGGACGCTGGGCCGAACGCATGTCTTCACGCCAGGTAATGAACAGATTGCCTGCATTCGGATCGTGCACCCAGCGATAAAGACTGAATTCGCCATGCTTCATGAACCGCAAGGGCCGAACGTACTTGTTCATCATGAACTGCACGCTAGCAATGGCTTTTTCAGCGTTGTCCCGAAAGTAGCCTTGTGAATCGGTATTGGCCAGAAACTCCCTGATGGTTGCGCCATCTTCACGAATCAGCAAATCCACCAGTCTTTCCTGACTGGGCTCATTGATCTCAACCAACTTGCGCATGGTGTCAGCAAGGACGTCTCGGGCATAGGCGCACCACTGTTCATCGGAGGGGTCAACTTGAGGTGGTATCACGCTTTTGGCCATGCGGTCAAAATCATGAACCCCTCGGATCTCATTGAACAAAGACCAACCCGCTGACCTCTTGTCAAAGGGATTCAACACCACATCACCGGGAAAGCAGAACTTCGAATAAAAGGTCCCATTGGGATCAATCACGGCCATCTTGTCTCGACGCTTCAGCGCACAACTGATCATGCTTTCCATAGCCACTGATTTGCCGGACCCCACCGACGCGCAAATCAGTGTGTTTCGATTCTCCAAGTGAATCGGCATGGGAATGTCGCCAATCTTGATCGCGTCCAAGACTACCTGCCCTGCCCTCTTCCGCTTTTGATTCTCGATTCGATTGACCAGCTCCACTTTGCGCTTCAACTGGTGAAAATTCACCAACCTTGATCCTCGCATCCAGCGACGATAAGGCGCGCCCCGAAACATGTCATCACACCGGGTGTTCATGTACCAGGTCAACGCGCCGGCTATCATCGCCCCGGCGATAAACCCTGCCAACATCCATGGATGATTTGGAGTTTCTTTGATCGCCTCCCCCAGAGCCTGAGGCATGGGTTGCATCGGCAATTGCTCGTAGCTCAAACCGAAGAACCAACCCATCGCGGGCAAGACGATGAATGCAGCCAAGGTTGCATTTTCAATTTCACGACGTTGCATAGCGCATGCCCCAAAGTTGATTGGTATTCGGTGCCCAAGTCAGATTCATTCAATCTCCTCAGAAAAGCGACGAATCACAGCACCCATCTCTCCGAGTGATTCGAATACATCCTGTTCACTTTGAATCTTGGTAAACCTGCGAATCATTTCCAGCTTGGACGATGAACTCATCTCTCCAACCAAAGCACTCACCACAAAAGCCAACATTGCTTTCTCGAATGCTTGATCAGCGAGTAAAAGGTCCAGGCGGGTTGCCAAGTCCACATCCAGGTCCAGACTGGATGGACTGATACCAGGGCTCACTCGAAAGTCTCCTCGTGCGAACACCCGATCCTTGATGTAGGTCGAGAGATGTTTGTAACCGGCCAATGCAGCACCCTCCTCCAGGCTCTGACGTTCGGAAACTGAGAACCAAATCGGAATTGCGGACCCTTTTCTTGCTGTCATTGCACCACTCACTTGATCGCTATAGACCCAAAGCCAATATCCATGCGGCTTTGAAGCACTTTCATATTCCATTTGTGTCAGCACAATACTGACAAGGTGGTTGATTCGCTTGATGTTACCGAAGGCGGTCAACCCCGATAGGGGTGCGTGATGTGTATTGAGGTTTTGAGACTGTTAAGGAGCAAAACCGAACCGGTGTTAAGGGCGTGAAAACCGCATAGGCCGTAGGCCGTAGCAGAACGGACCCAATTTTTATCACCGAAGCTGCAAGTAGGTAGCATTTGGGATGCACATGGAGTGCACATCGAATGCAATCGGAATGCAACTAGGATGCAAAACAACAAATCAAACCCAGCAAAAATGCTTCATGAGATCGAGCCGAAGACCAAAGCAGCACGTATCAAATCCATGCACAGTTTGATCGAATCCAAGATCAAGGCCGGGGTACAGATCGCTCAGATTGTCGCGATTCTCAACGAGGCGGGTTTGGACATCAATGCGGTGACGTTGAAGAGTTATTTGTACCGCCTTCGCCGAGGAAATCGAAGCGCCCTACCCCAGCCCACCAAACCGATCAGTCCAACTGTCATTCCATCGGAATCATCAAGATCCACTGAATCGAGCACGATTCAAGACATCGATTCCATCATCCACCAAGACCCAATCAGCCAGGCGAATGAACTCGCGAAATACGAACGCCTGGCCAAATTCAACCGGAGAAAAACATGAAAGTCGCAGTGATCAATTTTAGTGGCAATGTGGGCAAAACAACCATCGCACGACAGCTTTTGGGTGCACGTCTGGTTGCCGATGAATTTGCCGTAGAAACCATCAACGCTGGAGCATCTGATGAAAGCGTTAGAACTTCCAGAATCAAAGGCAAAGACTTTGGCGAGCTTCAAGAAGACCTGATGCTTATGGAATCAGCAATCGTGGATGTGGGTGCATCCAATGCAGAAGACTTTGTAAAACTCATGGCCCAATTTTCGGGTAGCCATGAAGAATTCGACTACTTTATCGTGCCTGTCGTGACTGAGAAAAAGCAGCAGGCCGACACCATCAACACCATCAAGACATTGGCCAAGTTGGGTGTACCGGCTAAAAAAATACGGGTTGTCTTCAATCGTGTCGATCCCGAGGACAGTCAGAATATCGACTCTCAGTTTGCAGCAGTGATCGGTTTTCACCAGGCTGAAAAACTTTTCACCTTGAACCGCGATGCGGTCATTTACAACAATGAAATCTTTGATCGACTGCGACAACTCAAGAAAACCGTCTCTGACATTGTGAGCGACTCCACCGATTACCGGTCCATGCTGAGAGAAGCGAAATCAGAAGACGATAAACACTTCGCTGTATCGATGGTCTCTGCTCAACGTCTGGCCAAAAGTGCCAATGAAAACCTCGATCGAACTTTCAAAGCGATATTCAAATAAGAGACCCACGTGTCAGACAAACAACTTTCTACGACCCGGGAAGCGTTGATGGCAGAACTGCTCATTGACGTGGATCGCTTGCTCAGCAAGGTGAGTGAACTTGACCAGACACTGGGGGAAACCATCGAGAAATCCACCAGAGAGGCGGCCAACAAAGGATATTTGACCGCCTCTCTTCAGATCAAAAGGCTCACCGAAGATTTGGAATTTAAGATTGAATCGGCCAGCCAAAAAGCGCACTCTTTCCAAGCACACAACCGAACAAAGAGACCGGAAGGTAAACAACTATTCAACGCAGAATCTGGACTGATCAAACTATTCGCCGTCTGTTTGACTGGGGGATTTGTGGGCACAATACTTGGTCAAACTATTCTTCAGGCACTTTAAATCAGCATCGCTGCCGGGTGTTTATAGTATAAACACCGCGTACCTTCTCACTCTTGGGCGGGCCTTGTGCCTATCACCATGTCTTGTCGCACCCAAAGCGCAGTATTCCACAACACTTTAAACAACCCATTGAACCAATTTACAACCTTCATCAATGATTGTTTTTTATCTAATTAAATTATTCATATTCAATATGTTAGAATAGAGAAATTAAAAGGTGTCCTTAGAGAAACAATGAAGACTGTTGAACGAATTGAGCGCTCTGTGTCGTTGAAGAAAAGCGACGTATTGCTGCGCGCCGAATACGATTCGTTCGGCAGCGAGGCTCAGGTGTCCCGTGCCCTAAAAGAATTGGTTGAACGGGGCAAGTTGGTCAAACTGGGGCGCGGTGTGTACGCCAAGGCCAAGCCCAGTGTACTCACCGGCAAGGCAATCCCCATTAGACCACTTGAAAGCTTGGCACCCGAAGCATTGAAGAAGTTGGGTATTCAGACCACGCAAACTCAACAGGTCGAAGACTACAACAGTGGGAAATCAACACAGATTCCAGCAGGTATTGTTTTTAAGGTCGCACGTCGACGCATCACCCGCAAGCTGGGTTTCAATGGCAAAACCGTGAAGTTTGAATTGGCATGAGATCGCTTTCCTCTGAACAAAAGGAGCTAATCGAAGCCCTCGTTGCTGAGTATGACCCCAGATACCCAGACATCACACCTGGCCTTCTTGAGAAAGACGAACACCTGACGGCAGCACTGCGAGCGTTGTTCAATCTACCCATGCCCGAAGCGACTTTGGTGTTCTGTGGTGGCACAAGTCTGTCAAAAGCGTATCGACTCATTGATCGCATGTCTGAAGATGCGGACCTCAAGATCGTTTTGTCAGCAGACACTGTGTCCCAATCAAAAAATCAACAACAAAAGCAACTCAGCAAACTCAAAGAACTGGTGTCCAACGAACTCACCAAAGAGGGGTTTTCAATCAGTCATTTGTCGGCACAAAACGAGAATCGCTACATTCGGATCGATCTGGAATATGCGCGAGCCTATCCAACAGCAGCAGGGCTCAGACCCCATTTGCAAATTGAACTGACGACAAAGCCCATTCGCCTGGATACGCAGACCCTTAACTTGAATTCCTTGACCAAGCAACTCCTGAACATGGAAGAGGGTGGTTTCGAGGTCGCGGTGTTGTCGCTCCCTGAAACACTTTCTGAAAAGATCCTTTCCTTTCTCCGCCGATTTGCTCAGTATCGCGCTGGGTCTTTGAAGCACGAATGGGATCAAGCCCTGGTTCGCCACATCTACGACACCCATTGCATTGTTCAACACGCCCCAAATTCAGCAGCCGAAGCTCGCTCAATTTTTCACGCAATGATCGAAGATGAAAAAACGGATTGGGCGAATCAATTTCCAGAGTTTGCCCAGGACGCGCACACCGTACTGTTGAATTCTCTAGAAGCGGCGGAACAAGATACTCAAGTGAAGCGTGAGTATCAGAACAACCTGTTGCCATTGATTTACGGCAGCGTGAAACCCAATTTCGAAGTGGCATTCCGTGACTTCAAGCAAACCAGTCAATATCTGCTGGATTCCTTGGTTTAAATCAATCGAACAGGAAGCGATCTGAGTGTTTATAGTATAAACACCGCGAATTTGCTGCCTCTCGGGTCAATACAATAAAAAAGCCCCGAGTCCTGAAAGGTCGGGGCTTGATCGCAGAAGCAAAATTTAGGACTGTTTGGACGCTTGATACTGCTTTAAAAACAATGACGCCTCTTCTTCGTTTTCAAAGCTCAGCACCACACTGTTTTTACGACGATTGACCTCCGTCAAAGACCAGCCCCTCAAATCGACCTTGCGCTTCACAGCTTCAACCTTCGTCTTCGGGCTGGCATTGGATTGTGCCGATACAAATCCATTCAGGGCCTGCTGCCAGGTCTTTGCCGCAGAATCTTCACCCGCATCCTTGGCGAGATCGTTTGAACCGGCCAGAGTAGGGGACAGGCTGACAATTGCCGAGGAAGTGTTATCGATCATGCTCAACGCGGAGTCGGTGACCTTTGACAGCGCAGCACCCTTAACATCTGAAAACAACTTCACAAAACTCTTCAGTGCATTCGATCCCACTCGGACCCTTGCACGTTTCATCGCGACAACAACCTGGGCAGGCAACTGCTCCATCGACAAGACTTGCGAAATATATGCAGGGCTAAATCCGGTCTCTGTGGCCAACTGACGAACCGATTTCGGCTCACCTTCACCGGCTTTCAAAATACGAAGACCCTCGAATATCTCAGCGATTCCCAACTCTGGCTGCAGCAGGTTAGAAATAAAAGCCGCCTTGGCCCCATCGTCTTTGAGATCAATGACATTGACTGGGACTGAGTGATGACCCAATTCCTTCATGGCTTGTAATCGGTTGTGACCGGCAACCGCCATGTAGGTGAACTTCGGATCGTCCGATTTTCGAACTGTGATTGGATTGAACAAACCATCAGCCTCGATACTCGACTTTAGACGCTGAAACTCCGCTGGCGACAACGCACGTTTGTTGCTGGGCTCAATACCAATGGCGGCAATGTCCACCTTTTGTTGTCCACTGTCCGTGCCTAAAACACCCATGGCCTTGTTCAACACGTCCATGCCACTCAGGGGCTTCACGGGTTTAGTCGAAATTGGAGGGGTAGGGGAGGGCGCAGTCGGAAGATCGTCATCCAAAAAGCGGCTCATCATGCCTTTTTTCGTTTTGTTATTCATTGTTCATCTCCCAATCTTTTCCCCAGGCACGAATCAATTGAAGATCCACGTGATCTACCAGTTCGTCCATGCGGTCTTTGTATTTGCGAAACGCAGCATTGGAGCCAATGGCTTTGGTCTGGTCATACACCGTCATCAAACCAAAAGAAAAATTATCAACCGCCGCTGATTCAGGAATGCTGATCGTGGTTAGATGTTCGCCAAAAGCTTTGGCCATCCAGCCCGTAATCAAAGTGCTCATTTCCTTGGGCTTGACTCGGCTCGGTACCACACTGATGAAATCGAACTTTTTGTCTTTCACCGCAGGAATACCATCCTCGGCCACGTCGTTCTCGGCCTGGGCCGGGGTGGATCCTAGAATCCCTTCGAACATCTGATACACCAATCGCCAAAACTGGGTTGAGCTCGCAAAATCCACGGAGTTGGGCGGAATCGGCATGATGATGCCGTCGGCGCTAAAAATCATATTGAATGTGAGGTAATTCAAGGAAGGAGGGCAATCAATGATGATCGCGTCGTAATCCTTCGCCAAATCCATCAAACCTCGGTGCATCGCAGCCCAGAACTTGAAACTTCGGTCCTTGGAATATTTGGCAGGCAAATAAAAATCCGCACCATAAAGAGAAATGTTGGCGGGAATAAGATCCAAATTCTCCCAGTAGGTTTTTTTCACCGCATAGCGAAGATCGGGCTGATCGCCATACAAATAGGGCATCACCGTGGATTCATCATCAATATCGACATCAGGCGCCAAACCGGCAAGCTGAGTCAAAGTGCCCTGTGGGTCAGCGTCCAGCAACAATACCTTCCGAGCACCTCTCAAGGTCAAACCTTGGGCAATACAAAAAGAACTGGTGGTCTTCCCGGTACCGCCTTTGAACACCGTGGTACAAATAATGCGTCCACGCTCACCCTCTGGTCGTCTTGGCCGAGGATTGAATTTCTGGACATAAGCCAATGTTTCAGCCAAAGTGAAATGACGCGCATTGGATCCTACTGGAATTTCACCTTCAGGTAAGCTGTTTCCATCTTTAGAAGCCAGTTGATTGATCCGTCGACGATCCAGATTCAACAAGTTGGCCAAGTGTGCGGAGCTGAAAGAGGGCGCTTGTTTGCGAGGTTCAGGTTCCAACAGTTTGGTTCGTACCGCATCCAGAACCTGTGAACTAGACACACTGAGCTCACCAATATGTTCAAGGTCGTAATTGGTAATAGTTGACTTGGCCATAAACAATCCTGAGTTTGATCCCTTTCATTTTACCCGTTTTTTCGACATCGACGTAAAAAACGGGAAATTCTCAAGGAATGAGATTGCGCCTGAACTATTGGCAGCCACTCGATTCTTCAAAGATACAGTGCTCGAAAGTCACCTAATTTGCATAAAAAATCGATATCGCACTCATCCCAGACCCTTATAACGGTTTTTAGCGGCGCTTGTTTTGAATTTGAGCGTGATTGAATTTCCAGCAGGCATTAAGAATTTTTCTACTGTGGGTGATGTAACGAAAAATGCAGAACCAAAGTCACTTGGTCCCTTTGGATTTAACAATTGTGTTTTTCAATAGAAATATGCTATCGACCGTTGGAATTTTAAATGACTTGATCTCAAGATTTAACACTTTGAGAGCCACCGTCCTGCCGAACGGGTGTTTTATCGCGTCTGGACAAGCACGATTGTCGGCCAGTGAGCTTCAGGCTTGCCTGACAGCGAACGGTAGCCCGATGCGCGATGAGCAAGAGGCTTGACTCGCAGCGAATCCGCATCCAGCGATGCTTTTTTTAGAACAGGTGAACGTTGAGTCGCCGTATGTTATAGAAAGAGTTATAAATCGTTACAGTTTAAAAATCACGTTTAAGCTGTTGTTTTAGAAAGCGCTTTTTGAATTCTCTGTGGGTGATGTAACGATGGCTTGTGTGTGATGTACCGTGTTGTTTGTGGGTGATACCCCGTTTGTTTATCCCCGGTCGCATTGGGCTGCTTAAATTTTAAGCACTGTTACGGTGTGGATAACCGCTTAGAACCCTTTGCCAGCCTAGCTTTCTAGTTTTGTTGGTGGGTGATATACCGTGTGTACCGTGGGTGATGTAACGACGTGATTCGTGGGTGATATACCGATAGCTGGACATAATTTCACGACAGCAGTCCTAAAAGCCGGTTTTTGTCTTTGGGTAGGAAAGTGACGTTGTCTCGATCATCCAAGGTGAAGAAAAAGTTGGGCAGGGCATTGTCTTTGGCAATTTCTTTAATCATCCGGCGAAATTCGCGCAGTTCAGCTTGGCTGCCACACTTTTCACGGAGCAATTCGAGCCCAATTTTCCAGCCGGACTGTTTACCCACATGCTTGCGAGCGATCTCGTAGAGACGCTTCTCAAGAGGTTTCCTGAGCTGGAAGTATGCTGAGTCGATGGTGAGGACTTCAAAGGCTTGTATCGCGTTATAGAGCCATTTGGACAGGGTGACTTCTACAGCGACCATCACGGATTTGTTGGGTGCCTTCTCAACAATCTTCCAGCTGTCCAGAATGCCAAATGATTCCTTGATCCGCTCTCCCCCGGTCCGTATGTCGGTCTTGATGCGGGTGCCAGACAACCTCTCCAGGCTTTCTTCCAGTCGCTTGTATTCTTTCCCGCCAGTGCTTTTATTGGTTTTGACCAAGTAGTCGTAGACACAGAAACGAATTGTGCGTCCCTTCGCATCCGGCCGCTCCAGATTCAGACCTTCGGTCATCTGAGAGACCAGAAAGATCAAAATGTCCTTGTCATGCTGCGTTGCCCGACCTTTGACGCTGGGCGTCACTTCAAGCGATTTGTTCCCATCTTTACTAACCCACTTCCACACGCGAAGGTCTGGTTTTGTGGCCAATGAGAAAATAGGGGCTTCCATTGAAGCACCATCGTCTTTCAAAGCATAGTCCAGCAGATCTGCGACGAACAAATCCCCATTCGGATGTTCCAGATCGTGCAAATTGGAACGGCGTAGCCGTCCACCAATGCGCATCAAAGCATTGTCCTCAACAGCCTCAACCGCTGTGGAAGGGTCAACCTCTTTGACTTCTCCGGCCTCAGCTTTCATTCGAGCAGCCTCAGCCAAGCGTTTGATACGCTCCGGAATGATGGGCTTGCTGACACGCTGGGGCATCTCAGAAAACAGTTCGGGTTGTGACTCTGGCTTGGTCATTGAATTCCACTGTATTGGTACTGACGCCAAACTGGCGACAGGCGCTGCAAGTGAGCGCGTATGTATCGGATAACTTTAACACTTTTGAAACGTGTTAGAAGCCCCCAAAGCGCCCCGACCAAACGAGGCGCACGGCACCTTGATCTAATCGATTGCACTGAAGATCAGGGCAGCCTCTGCATGGTTCGCTGCATAATCTCGAAGCCAATGATAAAGGTCCGCGATTTCATTGCGCCGAACCTCCCAGACCAGCTGATTCAATGCGAAAAGCGTAACTACAATGCCGGCAGCGTCTGCAGAAAGCTCTCCTTCAAAACCGTTTCCAGCCACGCAGAGCTTGTAACGGGGCAGAGAAGAGGGCGCCATGTAAAAGCCACCATTGCTGAGGCGATACATGTCCCAGTAAGCGCCATCGTATTCTTCAGCCGAACGCCCCATCCAACCGTACACATAGGCCTCAAAACGCATCATGTGTTGATCAAACAGCTCAGGCAGCACCCGCAGCCTTTGTGATTCGTTCAAAGCAGTTGCAACAATCGATTCCTGCTCATTCATGTCCTTATTCATCACCGTTCTCCACATAGTTCCAGATCGCCTCAATACACGCCCGTTCCAGATGACAAACTTCACACTTAGCCAAATCCACAGCTTCGCCCCAGGTCCAGAAACCCGAACCCTCCAACTCATGCGCCACAAAGGTCTCCAAAAAGAATTGCATGGAAGCCTGTTCACCGCTGTCGTCACCAGTGGCCAGCGTCTTTCTCAACTCTTTGGCCACAAGGAATTTTCGTTGTTGAAAATTTGCTCTTTGGTGAGCCTCGGGGGGTACGGGGGGAACGCCCGTGTTGTGATTGCTGAAGTGCGCAGGTGGGTCAATTAATTTAGCCATGGTCATGTACTCTTTGCTAGTGAATGTTTGCTCTTCGGAGCCGCCTCAGAGAACAAAGAGACCAGGCAGGAGAGGGCACAAGATCGCGCGCGCAAGCCGCAGTCCGAGCAAAGAGAAACGCAGCGAGGAACCGGGTGAGCACGGGCCGCAAGGGCAATCTTGTGCACACGACTGTTTGGGCTATGGTTCGAGGAAGTAGGGCGGTCCGACAGCTAAACAGCCACGCAAGGACAAGTGGGCAAGAATGACCGGATTCATGCGGACTTCAGCAATCAATCGCCTTTTGTGGACAAGGGAGTTCAGATCTTTGTACGTGAATTGATGCCTGAGAAAGATTGTTGCAGTAGGTAGTTTTGTTCGAGTGCGATTTTTACATCGCCCAGTTGACATCAGCGTGATTATTACAGAATATTTTTCACATAATATTCATTGTATAAACGAATTTTTAAAAATCTTAAGTACGGATAGTTATGAAGTTCATCAAACATAAAATATTGATATTGTTCGGTTTCATGCTCTTTTCGAGCGTTGGAACAGCAAATGAATCAGACACAACATTTGAGGAATTTTCAAAAAATCCAGCAAATTACTGTTTTGGACAAGTTAAAGATTCCGACGAAGCATTCAAACAACGCTGGGACATCATCATGCAGTTGGCACCGAGGTCAGTGGTCGGAGAAATAATGACGAATCCACTAAACCCCTCGTTCACCAACGTCATTAGCAACGTAATCGGAAACTATGCACTGCGATCTTTGATTGTTGATCCGAGCAAGGACATGCTCGATGATGGGGGCTTCTGGCTTCATCCCGCAAACGCCAAGCATTATGGCAGTGTAGGTGTCGTTCACGCATGGAATTCTAGAGAGGATTTTGCCGAGAAAAGATCAACTTACTTTGAAGGATCCATTGCGCACTTCCCTGCCTACTCGGCATACATGCTAGGTGGTTGTATCCCAAGTATTGAGGCGTTTAGGAGCTTGGGGTATCAATTTGAGTTGGGCTCTCTACGAACATCTCGTCAAACAACCTATCCAAACATAATTTCAGCTTTCTACATGTTTGCAAACAGCATTCCAATTTTGCATGGTTCGCCCAGTGTGCAGTACAACTACTACTTGCCCCCTGGTGGTCCATATGTGTTTTGGGACATTGAACGGGGGGTTGTTCCCCGTTGGATTTCCTATGCTGGTTACGACAACCCCGACCCATTTAAAAACGTCACAGACATCCCATATTACGAGAGAACTGGAGATCCCATAACCCGAGAAGTAGAACCTGCTGATTTTGAGGGATTTGCACCAGGTGGCTATGAACTACACCTTTTCTTGAAAAAGAGAATGGAACAGGCCTCGATTGAATTTGAAGCAGGCACACCCGTTGCAGATATAGCTAAAAAAGTGAGAGAAGACGTGGCTAATTTCAAAAAAACATTGCCACCAGTTCCTGAAGGGTTTCTACCACCCACCAAAATTTTCACACGCGAAACTTTTAAAGAAGAACAGTTAGGGGCGCCAGACTTGAGGGTTGTCCAACACATTAAAAGATCAGGTGGTGGGATGTTTGATTGCTTTTGGTCTTGTTGAACATTGATATGTAGATCACCCCCGGTTTCTAGGGGGCAATCCACGTATAAAAGTCGCAAAAACATTCTTCCTCGACAGGATGAAATCCATACCACAGGGTTTGAATTGCTGGCTTACTTGGCCTGAGAGCTTGTCGGCTTTGGTTTGGAATCGCAGGGTGGTGCAGATTTCGACGTCATATTGGAAGGCTTACAGGGACGTGTGCATTCGAGAACTGGTTGACCATTTTGGTCCAATACCGCAGTGGGTTGGCAAAATGTCGGATCGCAGGTTTCAACCACTTCATTGTTGGCCAAGGCGTTTGCGCTAAAAATGGACAAAGACAAAACCAATGCTGTAAGACTTCTCATGTAATTTCTCTATGACTGAATTGTTCAGATAATAATAGAACGGTACAAACAATGCTTAGTACGCCTTGAGATTTTAATAAATAAAATTAACTATCGATATAGCCTGTTCTGTAGGGCAAATCGACGGTCTCCTTTAAATATCTGAAAATATTGAAGAAACCGTCAGCTCTCGAACGGAGCCAACGGATCTCACACTTTTAACGCTTGATTTCTAGAAGTTCAACTTTGAATTTCAATACGGAGTTGGGGGGGATTCGTCCAGGCACTCCGCGTTGACCGTAGGCTGTATCAGCCGGGCAAGTCAACACGGCTTTATCACCCACAGACATGGCTGCCACGCCTTGAGTCCAGCAAGGAATAACCCCATTCAACGGAAACGACGCAGGTGCACCGCGTTTGTAGGAACTGTCGAAGACGGAACCATCAGTCAACGATCCCTCGTAATGAACCGAAACCGTAGATGCAGGAGTAGGTTTTTGCTTTCCAGTCGATTTTCCTTCGATTGAAACAACCACACCCGATGGCAATTTGATTTCCTCTGCACTGGCAAGCATCGGCAGATAAGAGCCCATGCAAATGACCGAACTCGCTACCCAAAACTTAACTGATTTCATGTTGGTTATTTTCCCTAGTTTGCTTCCAAAAGAAACATCGACGAGCGGACCTTGTCTGGATGTTTCGCACCAATACTATAGAGTTCTCTGAAGAGTAGAAAATCCATCAGATTCATGCAAAACAGTAACATTCAATTTACTGCATAAACAGATTCTGATGATCGCTCACCAACTTGATGATGCAATTTTTCTATTCGTAAATGGTGACAATCAAAGCACCAATCGACTTGAAGTATCGAGACCCCAACCTTTGGACCAATCGGCGCAGATTATTAGCAAGAAGGATGGAGTTGGCGGTAAGCCTTAAGACGATCCGTGACCACATGGTTCGTCAACAGGCTGCGAACCCTATAAAGCAGGGCAGGGGGCATGACCGCTAGGTGATGTACCCTGGCAGCTCAAATAAGCGATTGAAGACCCAAAAATATTCAACGTGCCACTCAGAACCATGTGATACCTGTGAAACTCACACAAGTAAAACTTAGTGAGAAGGAAACCCCAAAACAAAGGGAGTTCTATTAACATTAACGCAAACAAACAAAAACCTTTGAAGGGAGTACTTCAACTTGCTAAAACCGAGTTCAATGCAACGCGTTAAAACAACTCTAAAGTTCGGTGTTGCTCTCGGAAGCGCACTTTCGGCGATCGGGGGATTAATAGGAGACTTCTTGGTCCCAATTGCCCCTTTCGCCTTGTATCTTTCAATTCTTGGTTTCTCACTGCTCGGCCTATCCATATTGGCCTATCTGATCAAGCCCGTGAAAGCCATATGTGCAGAGAGATTAGGCGAAATTTGGTACTCACCACTGTTCTGGCTGCTTTTTATTTTCAGTGGACTGACCTACGCAGCGCACTCAGTGTCCGACTCATCGAGTGGCAATGGCGTTTTGGCCGACAACATCGCAGTCGTCGGTGAATTACAAGAAATCGTCTTTCAACTTAAGCGCATAGCCGATGACAGCGAGCGTAGATCTCTTCTAGAAGAAGAGGAGCGCAATAGCGCGGCATATCGCCTATCCCAGCTGGGGTTTTCTCTAAGCCCAGACGGACTAGAGCGGGCAGTGCGGGAGAAGAACGAAAATGCCATGTCAATTTATATGGAGTCTGGCTTACTCATTCCTACAAAAAGTTTGATTTACCTTGTTGCTGAAGGCCTTGAAATCGAAGACATCTCAGCCTTGCTCTCACAGGGTTCTGTGAAGCTGGATCAGTTTTCTGAGGTGTATCAGTTCCCCTCAAGCTCTTACGATTATTCTGGATATGGAAAGGATAGCTTTTTTGAAAAACTACGGACTGACCTTCAAACCAAAGAAGACGACTACAACGACAGGTTGAAGAGCAACTATCGCGAAACCCGTATCAAGGAAATTACAAAAAGACTAAGAGAAATCGACTCAATTGATAAAAAACAAGGTTCGATTGATCAATCCAGCTCTGACAAGAAGCGACAGGCGGTAGCACAGAAGATCAACTTAAAAGTGGACAGTTGCTTGAAGGCATATTCAACTTGGTCGCCTGCTTTTCCAGGTTCATCAATGAAATCTGTGCCTGAGGATTGCAAGGGTTTAGTTGATTCGCAGGGTATGAAGAATGAATTTTTGATCAAACAGCAGATTGATTTGGAAATGCTTGAAAATTTCGACAATAACTACGTCGAGTCCACTTCACGCCAAGACACCATTAGGGAAAAATTCGACTTATCTCTCGAGTTGGATCACCTAAAGAGCAATCCTCAATTAGTGACGTATCCGGAATCCTTGAAACAGGAGCTGACTGCAAACCTGACTGTAATGTCTGTTGTAGAAAAGCAGAAACGAGAGAATTTATTGCAAAAGCTGAAGGCGCTTGGCATCCAAACCAAGCCCATTTGTTCGATTGAAACTGAATCGGGTGTTTGTATTAAGAATAGGTCCTGATCTGGACGCTCAATCATCCAGATCATTTTGAGCGGAAAGATGCTGCTATTGCGAAATAGCAGCGCCTCGGTATAATCAAGCCACCGCACAAGTCGATGCGAGCTGCCCACCTTGGCTCATCTGGTTCGCCGGAACGACATTTATTCTCTAGTTTTGCAAACGTCTACCTAATGTTTATGCGGGTAACGGCAGTGGGCACTGTAATTCCGTTATGAGCCTAGGAGAACAAATGCAAAACCGCACCATCAGCGCTACCGCGCTCGAAAAACTCAAACGCCAAGCCAAAAAGTACCGCGATTCAACTGGACAAACACTCGCGACCTCCTTGGAGACCGTAGCTCAAGAAGCTGGATACCAAAGCTGGAAGCAAGTGACTAGCTTGGCAAGCGAGCACAAAAGCTCGCTGATGCCGGCAAATCACAATTGGAAAAGCCACTGGTTATATGGCCCCGATTTTCCAAGAACGCATAGATGCACAACTGTTGAAGAACTCTGCGATTTTCTGGATGGCATTGAGCCAGTCTTACTGCGTGCGCACTGTGAAAACTCTCGACCTGGTGCTCGTTGCTTGTGTGAGCTTGACCCTTTTGTCACCGCGAAGCGCGCCAATGTGGCCATTGATATTGGCGACAAACATGACCACTGGAATTACCTTTACCTCAAGCGTGAACCATATCGTGAACATAAGATTTTTGAAGTAAGAATTAGCCTGGGACTAGGGTCTCACGGTCACTACATCAATGAGCATCTGCTAGATAACAGCAACGATGATCGCAGCAATAGCCTCAATCCAAATAACCAAGCTCGACAACATTCGATGAACAACCACGCCAATCAACTCAACCCAAATAACAAGCGGTTTTCATCGGCAGATTGAGAAGCTGGCCATTAAAATGCCATGAACCGGAGACAACATGCCCATTAAAACCCATCTGTGGAAAGTTGGAGAAAAACCCCAAGTCCTCGCTGAATCACGTTTGGCCAGGGAAAATCTACTTGAAGAAATGATTATTCAAGAGCCACGCATGCTTTCAGACGAGTGGTTATTGATTGGTCAGCAAGAACGAACCTTCAACAATCGCCCACTCGATCTCTTGGCAATTGCCCCAGATGGATCTCTAGTACTCATTGAACTTAAACGCGATAGGACACCTCGAGAGGTTGTTGCACAGGCCCTTGACTACGCCTCATGGGTCGAGAAGCTTGAACCCGAAAATATCGTAGAAATCTATCGCCGCTTTTCAGCTGGTAAAGATTTGGCCGAAGAATTTCAGAAGAAATTTTCACGGCCCCTCGATGAAGACGAGCTCAACCAAAGCCATCAAATCATCATAGTTGCAGCCGAGTTAGACGCGAGTACCGAGCGAATCGTAACTTATCTCAATGATCGAGCAGTACCAATCAATGTACTGTTTTTTCAAGTGTTTGCGCACGGCGAAGAAAAAATAATCAGCCGCACATGGCTTTTAGATCCAGTAGAGACGCAATCCGCTGCCACAAAAACAAGGCAAAGCTCAGATGAACCCTGGAATGGCGAATTTTATGCGTCGTTTGGGGAAGGTGACACTCGCTCTTGGGATGAAGCCGTCAAATATGGTTTCATTTGCGCAGGAGGAGGGCCTTGGTATAGCCGCACGCTCCAACTACTGACGCCAGGAGCGAGAGTTTGGACAAAAATACCGGGATCCGGATTTGTAGGCGTTGGGATCGTCACAGGCGAATCTCAACCCGCCTCGGAGTTCTTGCTGACAACAGAACAGGGCGAGCAACCCGCTATGGATGTGCTTTCTGTTGGAACCTATCATCGCGAATGGATAAACGACGAAGAAAAATGCGAGTACTTCGTGCCGGTTAAATGGTTGTCGACCAAAAAGTCCTCAGAAGCAGTTCGAGAGGTCGGAATGTTTGGCAATCAAAACACCGTGTGCAAGCCCACCACATCCAAGTGGCGCTCAACCGTCGATCGACTCAAGACACACTTCGCAGAGTGGGATGAGGTCGATTTCAAGTAATTCAATGTGATATTCAAACCTAAGACTTCATCACAGCACCCTCACCTGGACGATCCGTGGCCATGCGGTTCGTCCGCCAGCTTCGAACCCTGCAAAGCAGGGCAGGGGGCATGACAGCCGGGTGATGTAGTCTGACAGCCAATTCAACTGCTTACAAAAAACTTGATTAAACCTGTGAGCACGTATCGACCAAACACGGCCATCAGATGACTGATGAAGCAAGAACCAGAAGCTCTTTTAGAGTAGCGATTTAAAACGCTTCACTATTCATCCTAATTTGTCATTAGTGCTTTACTTGACCAGATACTCATGGCCTTTGAAAAAGTATCGATTTGGCCCTTGAAAATTCTCTGCTGAACGGTCTCCACTTTTTTCAACATTGACAACCAGCCCGCTAACTGTCAGTAAAACTATGGCCCTTCTAATATCGCGTTCTTGAATACCCGTTCTTTCGCAAATCGTCTCGTACTTTGCAGATGTGTAGTTGAGCAGGTTGACCCGCACTGAAGCCAAATAAAGGTATAACTTTAGAGCATTCAGATCATGCTTTGTTCTCAAGGTGAAATGCTTGAAAGGCTCTATCGCGCCTCTTGTGACTATCGGCTTACAAGGCAATTTGAACCATTTCGTAAACTGACCAACGATTTCATACTCTCGCGACTGCATGTTGCCCCGTTTAGCGATTAAGCCAAACTCTATAAGCACCCTTAGCCCCTCAGAGACCAGTTTGCGCGACAAGTAGGTCATTTCAGTCAATTCACCATAGCTTGCTTGAGCGATGAGTAGATACTGTGTTCCTTCAGTATCTGTCTCATCATCAGCATCAGCTGATAGCGGCTTAGATTCCATCTTGAAGCACAACGCGATATACAACATCAGCGCGGCTACATTTGAAGCAGGTGAACGATCTCCAATTTTTGCCCATTTGAGATGAGGCAGTATGAATTTGATCTGGTCACTTGGAATCATTTTCCATAATCGGTCCATCCTTTTACCCCCGGATCAAAAGAAAGACGAAACCGAGTAACACTCCAAGCATCCCCAAAAAGACACTTAGAACCATGAAAAATACGATCAGGGATTGATCCCCATCCATCACTTTTTTAAAGATTTCAAAGATTAAGTTTTGCCAGTCCATTGAAAACGCCAGTATTTGTTGAACACGTAAGCAATTTATCTTGTGCCCGTATCAACCTCTAGAGACAGTTGCAAACTATATTTCAGAAATTTTGATTTTTATCTTTTTATAATCAATAAGTTGGATTGTAATAAAGACAGTACAGATGATATTTATATTAGTTCACAAAGCGTAAATTCGGCACATAAAATCTATGATTCGTGAAACAAATTACGTTATTTGAATGGGCCTTAGTTCACTAATATATGCGTAATTACAGTTATTTCTGCCATAAAAGCCTCCATATTTTAATTGCATGTCGACCTAGAGCAACCAGTAAGTTGGGGAGTCCAGAACCTTCAATCAAGAGAAGGAGTGACTGAATTAAATTCAACGCTGTCGAGATTATGCGAGGCGCCCCCGGGTGCCTATGCTCATCAAACCGTCACTCGACTTGGCTACATCTTTACTCAATTTTAGAAGAAATCGCTTGTCTGTAACGATGAAAAGAGAACAAGACGATCCGTGTCCACACGGTTCGTCAACAGGCTGCGAACCCTGCAAAGCAGGGCAGGGGGCATGACCGCCAGGTGATGTGCCCTGGCAGCCAAAAGACAAGGGATTGAAGCCCGAATGGGGCGAGACAAGCCCAAAGGGCTCAGGCTCGACGCGCAGCGCGAAAGCCCGGCCCATCGGGGTGGCCCACAAAACCCAATAACTTCAGACAGATTCAGCCCACCTCACCGACCAAGCAGCCCCATCAGCAAACCTCATCAGATCTTCTGAAACGCCCGGCAGAAATCAACATCACTCGCATTAAACCGAACATGACTGGTTCGACTCAAAACCATCTGTGAGTTTTCAAAAGCCCGTACCACATACCCAAAACCCTTGTCATGAACAAAGTAGACTACATAGTCAACCAAAGACCCTTGCCACTTGTTTTGCACCACCTGGTTGCTATCAGGTTTCACCAAAGTTTTTACTTGAATACGGTAAAAGTTAGGTCCGTTCGAAACCACCAAATCAGTCTTATGGCCATGATCTGATTTTGGATAAAAGACCTGCCAACCGTTTTTCAATAGCCAAGAACCGACTTGATCTTCAAAGGAAACATTACGCTGATACTGCAGAGTGCCCTCAGGGGGCAAGATGTGGAGTTTAGGCATTTAAAAGCTCACTGAAATTGCATGATTCAGACCCAAAAAAAGGTCCACCAAAAAGCAATTGCAATGCGCCTTAAAAGTACACACGCCAGCCACGACACACGTCGAAAAAGTGCTCCAACAAGAATCACTTCAACAAAGGCTTGGGATCAGGTTTGAAAAAACCGCAATTAAACAAAACAATACTGAACAATCCAACCCAACAAAACCCCCAACAAGAGGGGGGAGCACCCAAAGCCGTACAAGACCTCCCAAAGCCACACATAACCAAAGCCAAACCCAAGCTCACCACCCCTAGATCAACCGCACAGCCCAATAGATTCAGTGAGGGATCTGGAAACAGATCCCTCATGGGGTCATCGCCCCGCTTTAAGAATGCGATCGGCGCAACTAAAGACCTTGCGCACAGATTGGTCGGAGACAACATCAGAGCCCAACCAGCCTTGGATATAAGCACGAGACGACTCTTGGCCAGGCAAGCCAAGGATTGAAGTCACAAGATAAGCAACCGACTCGGCCTCCACCTCGCGCAGGTTCCGTGGCGTGCTGTCATCATCGGACATCGGACTTTCCGCAGTGTGGCCAAGAAGCACATGGGCGATCTCGTGGCAGGCCGTCTTCGCTGGATAAGCAGCCAGCGGATTCACTGCAATGGAGGTGCCTTGCGCGTAACCCTGACAGTTGCCGTTGAGATGCGCGAAGTTCACTCTGGCGATCTGCAAGGCATCCAAAGCGCGGTCCAAATCCCATGCCGGCAGCACAGGCCACTCTGACTCGGCGCCCTCGGTTTGGCTGAGCACGAACCAATGGGGCTTGAGCGCAAAGAAGGTGCGGGTGGATTCTTCCAAACTGCCATCAGCCGCCTGAACCTCTTGCTGTTTGGTCAGCGGCATGAAAAGGCTGATCGCCTTCTCACCTTTGCGCACTGTTCGGCCTTTGGTTTTCCAGGCACTGAAACTGGCCAGGGGAGACACTTCAATACCGCGCCGTCTGCACTGAAGGTAGGCCAGCGACTGATTCAATGCTGAGAAGCTGTGAAATGCACGGTAGGCTGAGGACAAGGCACCGGGCTCGGTCAGTGCCTGGTTCAACAGGGCGGCAAAGTCGACTTCGGTGAGTCGTGCAGAATCAGCGATTTCTGAATGATGTTCAGCAGGGCAACGCGTCGTAGTCTTCATGGTGGGATTCCTCTCCAAGGTGTTGTTCAAGGGCTCGTCAGAGCCGCCTTGCCGCAGATAAAGCGCGGGCAGGAGAGGGCGCCAGATCACGCGCACAAGCCGCAGTCCGACGGAGGGAAACGAGGGAGGAACCGGGTGAGCACGTGCCGAAGGGCAATCTTGCGACCTTGAATGCTTGCGCTATCTGTCGGTGAAAAAGGCGCTCCAAGAGCCATCTGAATCACCACACCCAACAGGGAATCCAGACCAAATAGACCGACTGCCCAGAGAAACAAATCCCAAATCAAAGCAGCACGACTCAAACCGGAGAAATGCAAACTCCAACCAAGGGCCACCCGAGCCAAGCCCGCCTCAAGCCCCTACATTCATAACTCAGAGAATCCGCAGACCATTCATGGAAAAGGCATTGAAGTGTCCAGATGGCCAATCAGAACGACAACCACGATCACTGCAAGGCCAAGCAGATCAGCCCATTTCACAAGTCCAGACAGGGCAGGGCGGGGCAGAGGAGAGGAGTGCACCCACACGCATCCTTTGCTCCAAGCCCCAATAACGATCAGACAAACCATCCGCCAACAGAACAAGGCCCGTCGCCCAAGGATTGGGTCCGAGACAACCGATGGATTGACCCCAAGCAAAAGACTTCCGCTATCATCAACTCAAATGTGACCGCAAGGAGGCACCCCTACAATGTGTGGCCGCTACGTACTTGAAGGGCCTATATCCCGAGTTCAACAGTTCTTCGATGCCAAACTCACCGAGGCATTCGAAGACTATGAGAGTGGCCGCTACAACATCGCGCCGACGATGCAGATCCCGGTGGTGCGGATCAATCGAGACAGGGAAAGGGTGCTGATCCGGCACCGCTGGGGACTGATTCCATCCTGGGCCAAAGACGCCTCCATCGGCGCAAAACTGAACAACGCTCGCGGTGAAACAGTCCACGAGAAACCCTCTTTTCGGACCGGATTCAAGCGATACCGCTGCCTAATCCCTGCCAGCGGATACTACGAGTGGCAAGCACCCCCCGAAGGAAGCAAAGCCAGAAAACAACCTTTCTACATCTCTCCCACAGACGCTCCATTTTTTGCAATGGCCGGTGTCTGCGACCACTGGACGGACAAGGCCACAGATGAGTTGATCATGTCCGCCGCAATCATCACCACAACACCCAGTCCTCAACTGGGCCACATCCAGGACCGGATGCCCGTGATGATCCAACCACAAGAATGGGAGGAGTGGCTCAATCCTAAAAACCAGAACGTTGATGCCCTCGAAAGAATGATTCGATCAGACGAAGCACTGCAATCCTGGCCAGTGGGATTTTCAGTCAGCGGGGTTGGAATAAACAGGGAAGATTCGCCAGAACTAATCAATTCAATTGAGTAGTAAGAATGATAAGGAATTCACTGCATCAGAATGGATCATATTCGAAGAGCAATCTAGGCAATTGGTTTCAATATTAAGGATTTGAGGCAGTTTTTGACCCAAAGTAGAGGTTTTCCTGCCAGAAGAAGGTAAAAAAATACGAACTTTACAAATAATCACATATATTCATGAAGTTTATATTCTAAATATAATGGGATGAAAATGCCTCGGATTCGTGTTACCTCACTCACTTTTGATGAAAACAAGTTTCGCCGCCTTAAAAATCTTACAATTCCAATTGCAGAGCGTATTACGGTCATTGCAGGCCACAATGGAATTGGGAAATCTACAATCCTCGGCTTAATTGCACATCAAGCTGGACTTACAAACCGCGCAGCTGGAGGACACAAGCTGGGATATACCAGCAAACAAAATACTTCCTATTTTGATAAAACATACCAGGCTAATTTCGGCGAAATCATTCATCTCGATTACATAGGCGATTACCATTCAAAACTGGGACCTCCCCCCATTTTAGGGCAACCTAAAATCCACTTTTTGATCGATGAGAAAGAGGTCTTAGGGAAAGCGTGTCGCGTGGAGCCTCGAAAAAATCATGCTAATCCCAATGAAGTTAGAGTTGTATCGCGCTCGGTAGAACCCTCCACAAGCAAGTTTGTTAGTGAGAGTGGAAAAATCGTAGTAGGCCCGGCGGGGAAAGTCCCACTACCAACGATATATTTAGGAATGACACGAGTGTTGCCCCTTGGAGAAGCTGAACAAGGGACCGTAGCTAGCAGTACCAAAAAAATGGATGCATCCGATGCAGCTTTGATAGCTAGTTTTTTTAACAGTGTTATCACTGGTAGCGAAGCTACTCCCTCAAAAATTACAGCTCATCGCATCAACAATACAGGGAAGATTTCCGGACAGCCTGCTTATAAGTTTGATCCGAAGTGCGTCTCCCTAGGACAAGATAGCCTGGGCAGTATTGCCTTAGCTCTCGCTTCATTCCAAAAGCTGAAACGAGAGTGGGCAAACTATCCGGGAGGCTTGCTTATTATCGATGAGCTAGACGCGGGGTTTCATCCACATGCGATAGGGAAATTAGTCAAAGCACTGAAATCCCAGGCTAGAAAACTTGACCTGCAAATTATCGCGACTACTCACTCACTACGATTAATTGAGGCAGTGCACCCTGAGTCAGAGCCATTGAATAATGAACTCCTTGATGGCGTTGTCTATTTGCGTGACCCAGGTCGACCAAAGGTTCTAGACAACCCATCATTCCAAACAATCGCGGAAGATATGGAGTTACTGCCACCAAAGAAAACAGCGAAGGAAAAAGTACCGAAACTGAAGGTTTATTTCGAAGACGATGAGGCTACAGCGGTATTCAAGGCAATTGCAGAATTGAAATATCTTAAGGCGCTTGGAATCAAACATGGTGTGAAGTTGGATTGTATGCCGCTAGGGGTTGGCTGTGAAAATCTGGTCGCGTTAGGTGACCATGATCCATACTTTAAAAAAGTAGTTATGGTCTTGGATGCCGATGCCTCGGCTAGTCGAGCGAACGAAAAATACAAACATACAGCCCGCCTCCCCGGCGACATGTATACCGGAATAAAAACAGGGACTGAAAACAAGACACTTATAAATCGCCCACTATCTCCTGAGCGTACACTGCTGCAATACCTTAAAAATATAATTAGTGATGCGGATGCACACGGAGACACATTAGACCGTCTCGATATTACCACTACACATGTTTCCGATCTCCTTTTAGAGAACGAAATAAGCGTCCTAGCGCACCGGACAAGATTGAAGGAATGGTGGGCTAGTAAACTGTCTTATATTAAAGACTGGAAACTATTAGAGTCTTGGGTGGCGGACAGACCCACAGAGGTCGCCAAGTTCAAAGCAGAATTTGAAGCAGCAGTAGAGGAAGTGGCTAAACGATTGAAAAACTAGTCTGCCCATCGATTCGCCAAGATTTAAAGTAAAAAAATGTACTCAAACAAACTATATACACCACTGCGTTACCCAGGGGGAAAGGCTCGTTTCGCCCCTTTGATAGCTGAGATTATCCAGCGTAACGGGCTGCAGGGCGGTCACTATTTGGAGCCATATGCTGGAGGGGCTGGCGTTGCTCTAATTTTACTGTTTGATGGAGTTGTAGAGAGTATCCATATCAACGATGCCGATCCAGCTGTAGCCGTATTTTGGCGAGTAGCCACTAGCAGTACTAAAGAGTTAATTGACCTAGTGGCTAACGAGCCCGTCACTATGGATGCATGGCATCATTGGCGTGCTGTAATGCTCGGTGAAAAAGGTGCAAGCGAGCTTGAGCGTGGATTTGCGACGTTATTTATGAACCGGACTAATCGCTCTGGTATCTTGAAGGCTGGAGTGATTGGCGGCAAATTTCAGGTGGGCGAATATAAAGTAGATGAGAGATTTATGAGAGACGAGTTATGTCTACGCCTGGAACGTATAGGTCAACACTCAGAGTTTATAAAAGTCTACGAGGAAGATGCATACGAGCTGCTCCTTCGTTCCCACAAGTTTTTGCCGCAGAGATCTCTAGTTTATTTAGATCCACCGTACTACGTTAAAGGGGAAGGTTTATATCGAAATTTCTATCAGCATCAAGATCACGTCAGAATTGCACGTCTCCTCGATAGCGCTCGGTTCAGGAGGCCTTGGATTGTGTCTTATGACGCGGCAGAGGAAATTAAGGATATGTATGCATATGCTCGCTCTATGAGCTACGGCCTTCATTACACAGCCCAGCGTAGGTATACAGGGTCAGAAGTTATGTTTTTTAGTAAAAGACTTATCGCACCTCCGCAGTCGGAAGCCCCACAAGCTGCCTAGCCTTGAGCACTAATAATTACCATAGATATTCCTTTTGACTTTTTTGCGATTGTTGTTTGACGTGTTGATTTTTGACGCTAGAAAGAATGGCCCAATGTTGTTGCTAGGGAACCCATTGTCGCTTAGAAAACTGCACGCCTAGTCCATTTTGGCTGAACGGGAGCAGTTGATGAATCCATTCAAAAAGCGCATGGCAAGTCACTCCATCGTGTCGTGTAGTGAGGGCTCCGATTGCTGCACTTCATCGACCACCTTCTGTCGAAGCCGCTGGATGCGCAAATCAGGGAATTACGCCCGAATCGTCCATTGATTTCATCCAATGTCTTCATCAATTTGCTCGATTTTTCAAGCCCGGAAGTGTCAGTGAACAAGTCATGTTGATGCGTTTTCACTTCTGTTAGACCCGTTAGCATGACTCCAGCTTTTTTGTAAACGAACCCAGGTTTGTACAGATGCTTAATGATCTGAATCGCTAGGTCAGAGATCACCCGTGTATCATCAGTCGGCACCCCGAACGCGACATGGTGATTCGCGTTGTACTGAGCGGCGTTGGGATCAAAGGGGTTAGTCCGTAAAAAAACATACAGACCGCCAGCCAACGATTTTTGAGCCCGTAGTTTTTGGGTCGCTCTATCCACATAAACTGAAATCGCCTCGCACAAATCCTCCACAAACATCACGGGTTGTCCGAAGCTTTTAGAGCTCATAATTTGTTGCTTGTCAGGAGCCACATCTTCCAGTTCCAAACAAGAGATACCTCGCAGTTCTAGGCAGGTGCGCTCCAGCACCACGCTGAAATGTTTTCGAATTTCAGCAGGCTTGGTATTTCTTAAGTCCAGTACCGTGTTTATACCCATTTCTTGCAGCCGAAGAGAATTGCGCCTACCTACGCCCCATACCTCGCTCACATCAATCTTGGACATCAGTTCAACACGTTCACCCCGGGTAATCGCGTGCAAATCGCACACCCCGTTGAATTGGTGCATTTTCTTGGCCATGTGGTTGGCCAGTTTAGAAAGTGTTTTGGTGGGACCAATGCCAACGCAAACAGGTAGGCCTAACCATTGCTTCATGCGCTGGCGAATTTGTTGGCCCATATCTGTGGCTGAGGAATACAGCCTCAGTACTGATTCGATCCGCAAGAAGCTTTCATCCACGCTATACACCTCTAGATTAGGTGTAAATGCTGAAAGCACCTCAACCGCCCGCTGGCTCATGTCGCCGTAGAGGGTGTAATTCGATGAATAGCCGAGAATGCCGTGTTGACGGGCCAGGTCTTTTAACTTGTGCCACGGCTCACCCATCTTTACGCCAAATGCTTTGGCTTCGGCACTGCGGGCCACGGCGCAGCCATCATTATTGGACAGTACGACCATGGGGACACCTTCAAGCTTGGGGTTAAACGCCCGCTCGCAAGAGACGTAAAAATTGTTGACGTCTACCAGCGCAAAAACCGGATTAGCCTTGGTTTCCATAGCGCCGTACCACCCCAACCACCACACCCCAGATTTCCAGTTCGCTGCCTTCCTTAAATACGATCGGCTGGTATGCCGGATTCTCGGGGCGTAATTCAATCTTGTTAGCGGCTTTGTACAAGCGTTTGATGGTGTATTCCCCATTAACGACTGCAACGACAATGTCCTTGTTTTTGCCATGGATTGAGCGGTCCACAATCACCTTGTCACCCTCTACAATGCCGGCGTTCATCATAGAATCGCCCTTGACTGTAAACATGAAGGAAGCTGGCTTGTTACGAACCAAGTAGTCGTTTAAATCGAGTCCTTCTTCGGCATAGTCAGCTGCGGGGGATGGGAAACCCGCAGACATACGGTGGGAAACCAAACGAACGTGATGAATCTTGGCCGAGTGGCTGATCGTGCCTGGCACTTGGTAAAGGGTGCTATTTGCATTGCTGGGTGATGGGACTGACATGAACTGCCTCCGACTACTTTATTACTGTTTATTTATACAGTATACATAAAAACCCCAATTCCTCCAAAATCTCGTAGCACCCAGCAAAGAGTCGCTTGATCATGACAATAAATCTATGTTTAATAACTATGGACTCACCAAGCTGCGGTACAGTACGCCAACATTCCACCTAAAAAATTACCTGTAATTATCGATAGCTTTGTGACCAAATCTCAAAAGCAATAAGAACCTAATATAGTCGCTCCAGGAATCTAAATGTCAGAAGAACAAAAACGTCGTCTACAGTCACAACTGTGGTCCATCTGTAATTATCTACGCGGAAAAATGAGTGGCGATGAATTCAGGGATTACATCCTGGGATTCATCTTCTTTAAGTTCCTCTCTGAGCGCCTCTATGCCATTGCACAAAATGCCCTTGAGGCCGATGGAATCCAGTACGAAGATCTGGACGAAAACAATCCAGACCACAAAGAAATCATCGAGGCCGTTCGTCAAGAGGCCATAGATGCACTTGGCTATCATCTGAATCCCCGTCAGCTTTTTGACCAGATTGCCAAAAAGATCAAGGCGGACAAAGACGCTTTTGTAATTGGCGACATTCAGCAGCTTCTCTCCGACATCGAAAACAGCACCAGAGGTGAAGAGTCAGAAGATGAATTCATTCATTTGTTCGAAGACATGGATTTGAACAGCTCCAAGCTTGGAAAAACCCCCGATCAGCGCAATGAGGTGGTGAAAGGAATCATCAAGCAGCTGGATGAGATTGATTTTCAGATTAACGAAATTGAAGCCGATGTGCTGGGCGACTCCTATGAGTACCTGATCTCCAACTTTGCATCCGACGCGGGTAAGAAGGCGGGTGAGTTCTACACCCCTCAAAAGGTCTCCGAAATTCTGGCCAGGGTGGTGAGTCTCGGTAAGACCGAATTGAAGTCGGTCTATGACCCAACCTGTGGTTCAGGCTCATTGCTGTTACGTGTGGCTAAGCACGTTAAGAAAGTGGGACGATTCTACGGTCAAGAATTCAACCGTACCACCTACAACTTGGCACGGATGAACATGATCTTGCACGGGGTTCATTACAAGCACTTTGACATCAAGCAAGACGACACTCTTGAGCGCCCCCAGCACCCTGATCTGAAGGCCGAGGCGATTGTTGCCAACCCCCCTTTCTCATTGAACTGGGATGCCAACGACTTGAAGTTGTCGGACGACCGCTTCTCGCCCTACGGAAAACTGGCCCCCAAGACTAAGGCAGACTTGGCATTCATTCAGCACATGCTCCATCACTTGGACGACAAGGGTGTGGCCGCAGTGGTGGTGCCCCATGGTGTTTTATTCCGTGGATCGAGCGAAGGCCACATCCGTGAGCACATCATCCGAGAAATGAACGCATTGGAGGCAGTAATTGGCCTGCCATCCAACCTGTTCTTTGGCACCGGTATTCCCGCAGCCATTCTAGTTTTCAAGAAATGCCGGGAGGATTCTGAAAACGTTCTGTTCATCGACGCAAGCCGTGACTATGAACCGGGCAAGAATCAAAACAACCTGCGCAACCAGGACGTGAACAAGATCATCGACACCTTGGCAAGCCGCAAGACGATCGAGAAATATAGCTACCTCGCCCCACTGTCAGAAATCGCGGAGAACGAATACAACCTGAATATCCCACGCTACGTGGACACCTTCGAAGAAGAGGAAGAAATGGACCTCATGGCCGTGAATGCTGAGCGTGTTGAGATTGAGAAAGAAATTGCTGAGCTGAACGACAAGATGCGGGGATTTTTGAAGGACTTGGGGTTGTCATGACTGTTCAAATTCATTATCAAGCTCCATCAGGCTGGGAGCTAAAAAGTATCGGTAGTTTTGTCGAGAACTATAAAGGAGGGGCATCTCTCACTCCGGATGATTTTCGGGAGTCAGGCTTTCCAGTGATACCTAAAAAGGGAGTTCAGGAGGGTGGTTGGTTAGTTATAGATGAGCCCACCTATTGCTCAGAATCTTTTGCTGAATCGAATGCGCAGAGCAAGGTGGCCTCTAAACATGTGGTGGTTACTTTACGAGATTTAGTGCCTTCAGGGCCTTCAATTGGTCTCGCCGTGCGAATACAGCAAGGCTTGGAATTCATACTATCGCAAGGCACTTATGGTTTGGAGATCAATGAATTCATAAATCCTGATTATTTTTGTGCTCTCTCCAATTCTCAACCTTACCGAAAGGCAATGCGAAGAATTATGGTTGGTAGCACTCAAGTACATATTCGAACGGGTGAATTTTTAGATCAAAAGTTCGCGTGCCCTACGATATTAGAACAGAACAAGATTGCTGAAATCCTCTCCACCTGGGACAAATCCATCAAGGCCACTGAGCGACTTTTAGAGAACAGCAAGAAGCGCAAGAAAGCGCTGATGCAGCAGTTGTTGACTGGGAAGAAGAGGTTGCCAGGATTTAATGGGATGTGGAAGCAAGGAACTTTGGAGAACCTCGCACTAATTGACTCTGGTTTCGCCTTCAAAAGTACTGACTTTACTGAAGATTCAGATTCCGTTGCGATTGTTCGAATGAGCGATTTCAAGGATGGAAAAATTGACCTAAATGACGCTGCACGAGTAAAAAAGGAAGTGATAGCTGGACTAGATAGGTTCCAGCTTTCTGGTGGTGATTTTGTGTTCGGTATGTCAGGTAGCCTCTCCAATTATGGGTGGGTTCCCCTGAACACAAAGACCTGCTACTTGAATCAAAGGGTTGGGCGGCTAACACCGAAGCAGGGTGTTGATAGGTATTTTTTGACTTACCTATTTCTTTCAAACCAAATACAGCGGTCAATCTTGGATAAGGCAGCCGGGGCTGCGCAATTGAATATAAGCGTCACAGACCTTAGAAAAATTAATATCTCGTACCCCACGAGTGATGAGCAAACAAAAATTGGCTTTTTACTAAACTTAGCATTCAAGGAAGAAGAGCATATTTTTGAGAAGTTACAAAAGTTGAAGTTAGAGAAGAAATCGCTGATTCAGGTTTTATTAACTGGGAAAAAGAGAGTACATGTTGATTCTTAGAAATAGGATCTTGAGGGGGACGTGATATGGGAATAATAATTAATTTCGGTGTGAGCGGACGTATTTTTAAATGCGCAGAGAATTTTCATAAGTTGGCTGAGCTTGCTCTAAAACAGGACAACAACCTTGCCATATCCTCAGCTTGTATCTACGGCTTGACTGCTGAGTTGTATCTGAAGAGCCTGGATGCGAATACTAAATTAAAAAACCAAAGCTCGGGGACGATTACCGATGGTGAAATTTACTCGGAACTCAGGGGACATAAGCTAGATACACTCCTAAGTTCAGTTAATAACCCAATCATAGCGGAAGTCGAATCATATTTCTCAAATCAAAATTTGAATATTGAAAACCTGTGCCTAGAATGTAAGGATTATTTTGAACATGCCCGCTATAGCTATGAATTAACAGGGGCGCATGTATACGACGTCACTAAGGTCAAACTCTTGGCCGACAATTTACGGTCCTCAATTTATTTAGCACACAAAATACAGCCCCCCAGACTGGTCTGATTGCGTTATGACAACCCAAAGTGAAATCGAAATGGAAAAGGCCCTAGTGGCCCAGTTGGAAAACCTGGGCTATGAGCCTTTGGACATTCGTAATGAGCGCGACCTGGTTGCCAACCTCAAGCTTCAGCTTGAAAAGCACAACAAATCAGAACTGGCCAAGGTTGGTGCGACTGGGTTGACCGATGACGAGTTTGCTCAAGTGATGAACAAGCTCAACCGTGGCGACATTTTTGACCGGTCCAAGCAGGTTCGAAAACGCCTCGATGTGGAGCGGTCTGACGGTTATGTTATGTATTTGGAACTTTTCGACACCCGCAACTGGTGTCAAAATATCTTCCAAGTTTGCCGGCAAATCACCAACAAATCAGCGGATAACCACAGCAGGTACGACGTGACCCTGCTGATCAACGGTTTTCCCATGGTTCAGATTGAACTGAAGGCCAGAGGCAGTGAAATCCGGGCTGCATTTGATCAAATTGTTCGATACCGCAAAAAGTCTTACAGTTCCAACTCTGGGATCTTCGACTACATCCAGATGTTCATCATCAGCAATGGGGTGGACACGCGCTACTTTGCCAACAACAAAGATCTGTCTTACCAATTCACCTTTGAATGGTCGGACATTGATAACAACCGGATCAACCGACTATCCCAGTTCACTGAAGTGTTCATGGAGAAGTGCCACCTCTCCAAGATGATTGCCAGGTACATCGTGCAGCACGAAACCAACCGTGCTTTGATGATGCTTCGGCCCTATCAGTACTACGCGGTGGAGAAGATCCTTGAGCGCGTGAAACTGGGACGTGGGGACGGGTACATCTGGCACACCACGGGTTCCGGCAAAACGCTGACTTCATTCAAGTCAAGCCAATTGCTCTCCAACGACCCCAACGTGGACAAGGTAATGTTCGTGGTGGACAGGCGGGACCTGGACTATCAAACCGCCCTGGAATTCAATGCTTTCAGTGCTGACAGCGTGGACACCACTGAGAACACCGAGAAGCTGGTGAAGCAGTTGACCGACCCCAATTGCAGGTTGATCGTCACCACGATTCAAAAGCTCAATGCCGCGATCAGCAAAAAGCAGTTTCAGGAAAAGTGCGAGACGGTCAAAAACAAGAAGTTCGTCTTCATCTTTGATGAATGCCACCGAAGCCAGTTTGGTGAAACCCACCAGCGTATTTGTGACTTCTTCCCAAATCGCCAAATGTTCGGTTTCACCGGTACACCGATTTTCGATGCCAACGTGGCTAACACCAAGTACGGCAAACGCACGACTGAACACCTATTTGGCCAGGCGCTTCACAGGTACGTGATTACCGATGCAATTCGGGATCGGAACGTACTGCGTTTCTCCGTGGAATACCGGGACATGGTGAATGTGGTGATCACTGAGACCACGATTGCAGCGGATGGCACCAAGACGTCCACGCAACTGGATCCTGAGGCAGCCAACAGCAAAGCAGTGTTGGAATCCTCAGCACGTATTGAAAAGGTGGTGGATGACATCATCAACATACACAATGCAAAAACACACGGGCGGGAGTACAACGCCATGTTTTGTGTAGCCAGTGTGGATGTGCTTCAGACCTATTACAAAATCTTCTCAACCAAGAAATCGTCTGGCACGCACGACCTGAAAATCGCCACCATCTTCAGCTGCGCGCCAGGTGAGGCTGATGAGTTCTCTGGCGTGTCTGACCAAGACTTACCGGACATGAGCAAGAACGTGGATCAAAGCCGCCTGCATTTTCTTGAAGATTGCATTGCCGACTACAACGCCATGTTTGGCACGTCCTACGTGGCCAATGACAACAAGTCCTTCTACGACTACTACAAAGACCTGTCTAAGCGCGTGAAACGCAAGGAAGTAGACATCTTGCTTGTGGTCAACATGTTCCTGACGGGCTTTGACGCTCCGCGCTTGAACACCTTGTATACCGACAAGAATTTAAAACACCATGGCTTAATTCAGGCGTACTCACGCACCAACCGTGTGTTTGATGCCAAGAAATCCCATGGAAATGTGGTCAGCTACCGCAATCTCAAAGACGCAACTGACGACGCACTGGCTATCTTCGCCAACAAAAACGCTAAGGCCAGTGTGGATGAGGTGATTGGCACGGTAATCATGCAACCCTATGAAGACCTTGTTGAAGTATTCCGGGTTGAAGTTGAAAAACTCAAGGCCATTGCTCCTAATGTGGATTCTGTGGACAACCTCATCAAAGAAGAAGACCAGCTCGATTTCATTGTGAAGTTCCGAGACGTGCTGCGCTTACAAAACACACTCAAAACCTTCTCCCAGTTCGACGGTGATTTAGACAAAGGCGGGCTTGGAATTGATGAGCAGGGATTACTAGATTATCAGAGCAAATATCTTGATCTTCGTGAAGACATTGAAGCGGCAGAACGAGAACGTCGTAAGGCCCCTAAGGATGGCGAGAGAGACGGCTCTGAAGACGAAGCGCCAAGTCCAATTCAACAAGTTCTTTTTGGAATTGACTTCCAGATTGAATTGATCAAACGGGATGAGATAACGGTGTCGTACATTCTGGGTCTCATTGAGAAATTGAAGGATC
The DNA here is from genome assembly GCF_036701875.1 of Microcoleus sp. MON1_C5. Classification (NCBI taxonomy): domain Bacteria; kingdom Bacillati; phylum Cyanobacteriota; class Cyanophyceae; order Oscillatoriales; family Microcoleaceae; genus Microcoleus; species Microcoleus sp. MON1_C5. The sequence continues at coordinate 51,659 of NZ_JAUBRN010000051.1, forward strand.
AATCCAACGAGAAGAAGTTTGCAGCTGGACGCGACATGATTCTAGATGTTCTGCAATCCAACCCAGACCTAAGAAGCAAGCGGGATTTATTTGAGACCTTCATCGATGAGGAACTAGAAAAAATCGATCCTGTTAAGGCTGCAAGCGAAGATGGCTTCGTAATTGATAAGTTCAATCAGTTCGTTGAAGCCCAAAAAGCTAGTGCCTTGTATTCTATCTGCAAGGAATTTAATGCGGACTGTGCACAACTGGTTAATCTTTATCAGGACTTCGTTTACAGGGGAACTCTCCCCGATCGAAACGTTCTGTTAAGCATTCTATATGTTAAACCACGAATAACTAAGCGTTCGGAAGTAGCAGACTCCATTAAAGAGCGTTTTTTAACCCTTGCAGATATTTATGAAAACGCTTCACCTGGATAATCATTATATCGTAGCGCACAAGGAATAATATAAATATCATATAGGTAATAATATTATTAGATCCAGTAGGGAATTTTTAATATGTCTAGAATATGCAAATCGTGCGCTCAAGAACTGAGGGACAGAATCAATCAACTGGATCAAAAAATTAAAAATCTCCATGAAATTGAAATTGTCAAAATGACGATGCTCGAACTATCCTCTGCTTTCGCAATATTGTTAATAACAACAGTTGGACTTTTGGTTGTTATGACAGAAAAGGAAAACACCCAAGACTTATATATATTTGTAGCAGGAATTTATGTTCTTGCACAAGTTTTTGCTGAGACGATAAAAAAAACAATCCAGATTTATGCAAAAGTTTCAATCGGAGCAGGAATATTTATAGTAATGGTAGCAAAGGACTTCACTATATTTGAAAACTATATTTCCAATGTTTTAAAAAAAATCATTTCTTGTTTTGGATTTTAGTATATCTCGATATCAACATTTGTTTAATATGAAACTTTAAATGTTGGACTATCTTCTGGTTTTGATCTTCTTCGATCGTAAATCTGAGTAGTTGAAATGTTGGCATGGCCTAACCACTCCTGTACCTTTTTCATATCGGCGTCATGATCAAGGGCATTGGTTGCAGCAGTTGCACGCAAACTATGAACTCCAATCGGAAAACCCAACACCCCTGAGTAATGTCGGACGATCTTGTAAATCGCATCCGCGGTCATGTGCTTCTCAAATGCCACATCACTTTTCTCATTGAGTCTGCGAAAAAGCGGCAATTTGCGATCATCACCATGACCGGCCAAAGTCAAATATTCGAAAATTAACGAAGCACTGTTTGGGTTCAAGGGTAGATAACGGGTCTTTCCCCCTTTACCGCTGACTTTCAAATGCCGCACACCCCGGCGCTCCTCGATGTCACCAACTTTCAATAAACAAAGCTCTTCACGTCGCAACGCATGAAAAAGCAAAGTGGAGAGCAGGGCCTTGTCTCGCAATAGCTTGATGGATTTGCTCGCTTTCTCAGGCGAACTCAATAGCTCCCTTGCTTGAGCATCAGAAATTGTGGGCGTCTTACCCTCATAGGTGTCAACCTTTGGTCGCTTGACCCCATCAACGGGATTGTTTTGAACAGCGTGTGCGTCGCTCAAGTAGTTGAACAATGAAGAAAGGGCCGCTAGTTTTCGTCTGACTGTGCTCTTCGCCAAACTCCGTTGTTCTAATTCACTTCGCCAAGCAAGTACATGAGCACGCGTGATGGAGCGCAAATCCTCAACCTGATCCAAGCCTACAAATGCCATGAAATCGTTCAGGTCGTTTTTGTAAGCTCGGCGTGTTTCCGCACTGCCGATGTTGGCAAACCACTCAACCTCAGCCGGGATATCTCTAAGTTGAGAAAAGGCTTCCTTGGACAACTGTCGGTTGGGTTTTTCAAGAACCTTAACTGAGTTCGGAGCTTTGTTGGCCATGTGAAGTACTGTGAAGATAGGCCTCTAATTTACTATTGATAAAATATATTATCAATAGTAAATTACGCAAGAAAAAGCATTGGGATATTTGTGATATCCCTATTGACTTTTTCGAAAAGCACGATTAATATGTGATGTTCGTTACATCACACATATAACGGAGTCAGAATGTATCATTCAAACTTGCTGAAGCTGAACAAAGAACTCACAGCACACGCATACAGCCGCTGCCAACAACGAGGAATCTCGGAATTGGTAATCGATCTGGTAATTCAATTCGGAACCGAAAAAAATGCAGGTCAAGGTACGCGCAGCGTCTGGGCGGACAAGCAAGCGAGAAAAGAAATCAAGGCTTATGTCGGTAACGCTACCTTCGCAGTCTTGGAACCTCAACTAAAGAAAGTTTATTTAATCGTCAATGAAGAAATCATAGTAACCAGCGCTTACGCACACCACTAAACAAATACTCGGAGAGCACCTTGGAATTTTCCAAAGAAGAATACCTAAAAGATGTAAAAGTAATTTTGGCCACCTATGGCGCCAACCTGTGGCGTGTCATGCCAGGCGACTTTAGCCACCATTTCGACAATCTCCGTCTGGATATTGCCTGTGGAAACGAACCTGAGTCAGATTCCGAAATGGCCAAACTTGATGGCTTTTTCAAAACCGACTTTTTTGCTTGGTTCGACTATTGCTATGAATATGGCATCAACGGTATTTATATAAGCGAGCAAGACCCAGGCATCATTGAAGAGGAAGATTACATTCCCTTCTTGAACGGTCTGATTGCAGCATCTGACTTTCTAGGCAACAACATCGAGGGCCGCAATCGAATTCGATTCGACCGCATCCAACACGTCCAAGAAAAAAAACACGCTCGTGTCGTACTAGAAAACTTTTCGATATCAGCGCTGCCAGGGAAAATCTACCTCAAAGAGCTTGCAACTCTGGCTGATGTAGATGAGAAAACTATCCGCAACATTGCAAGCAAGAAACCAGAAGGCTTTCCTACGATCCACAAATCAGGTACGCGCAGCCTAGTGGACAAGGAAGAGGCTCGCGAGTGGTTAATCAAAAGAGGCTGGAAGCCCACGGTAACAGTATCAAGCGCTGTTGGCATGTATCCCATGAGCTCAAACTTCGACTCGATAAATGAGCTGAGAACCTTTTTGGAAAAGGTGATAAAGGACACATCAATTGCTGCCGACAAGCAGGAAAAGATAACGCAATGGATAAATTCTTTTGAAGTGTCACTGCAAATCGACTTGGGCGTCATCAAGTTGATAAGTCAGGCGGTGAAATATCACCCGGAGGTGCTGCTAAAACCAGTTTTTGAGCTAAAGCAGAAACTCGAGTTAGAGCAACTGAAGCACCAATTGCTCCAACTCCAGATCCCATGAACACCGTTTAATAGCTTGAACTCTGGTGGTGCGCAACCACCTGGTCCGCGGCCACTAGCCTCACCAAAGACTGCGATCACTACCATTTCCAACCAAATTACGAGATCTACGAAAAGATGGATAAGAACCTGTTCACCCAGTTCGCACCAGTCATCCGCAATCTAACCCAAGCAGAATTAGAAGGGGCCCCCTCTCTGTACGACAAGCTTTCAATCGCGAACTCGTCTGACCTGCAAGTCTGTTATGCACCGTTTGAATTTATCAATCCAAACGCACGCGTGGTGATTGTCGGCATCACCCCGGGTCGACAGCAAATGCTGAACGCCTTGCGTGAAGCACGACGACAACTCGATATGAATAATGATGAAGTTCAGGTCCTGAAGTCCGCGAAGTCGGTGGGTGCCTTCTCTGGCGACATCCGCATTCATCTGGTGAATCTGTTGGACAACGTGGGAATCCATGACTGGCTTGGAATTTCAAGCTGCAGTGCGCTTTTTGGGGATGCTGCTCCCTTGGTACAAACCACCTCGGCACTTCGCAATCCTGTCTTTTATAAAGGAAAGGACTACAACGGCACGCCCAGCCTCACGCGAAATCCATTATTACGCGGGCAATTACTGAATCACTTTGCTGAGGATGCGAAGACCCTGCCCAACGCCATATTTGTGCCGCTGGGAAGTAAAGTAACTGAGGCGTTACAGTTCTTGGCTGCGCAGGGTTACATAAACCCACACCAGATACTTGATGGGTTGCCCCATCCCTCGCCTCAAAATATTGAGCACATCCGTTATTTTTTAGGTCAGAAGCCAAAGGACGCCCTCTCGGTCAAAACGAACGGCGATGCAATTGATGCTGCACGCATGGCGATCCTACGCAAAGTTCAGGCACTTACCTAATTCAAGATCTCTTAAAACCAAGTTTCGAAAAGGAAATATTACCCGTGGTTAAATCACTGAAATACGCAGCAAAAGATGCTCTGGATGTAATTGACGGCCCTTTGACTAACGAGTTGGGTATTCACAGGTTTGACGTCAAAACTCGAACCAAGGCACATCTTTTCGCGGTCAATGGACCCCTCGGTCGACAGTTTGGCATTGTTCTAGGTGACAGAGATGTAACAACTGGGAAGCACCGCGCCCAGCAGACCCGCATCTTGCTCGAACGCTGCCAGGTTCCGAATCTCGAGGGAATCGCGTTGATGGACGAGTCCTACAACGGATCAAGGATTAAGACTGGTAGCGACTGCAAGATTGCCGCCCCCAATCAAATATCGCTTCTCGTGGCAGACGAGTCGGCATTGAAACGCTTACTTAAGTGGTACGCCAATTGTGGGTGACGAGAGTACCTTTGTCAGAGCGATCAATTGGCGTATATCTTGGCAAATCGACGTACTTAAAGATCAAAGGAGTTCGAGGGCTCTGATTTGATTGAGAAGGTGCAAAGTCTAGTCTCTCCATTCACCGACTTCTATGAGCCGCGGCAGTCGTCGTCACCGCTCCCCCAGCAATCGACGAAGTTCTTCTCGCTCGCCTTCTGATAACTCTTCGTTGCTAATCAGCGATGCTATTTTATCGACCTGGCGGCGAGCGGGGGTTTTGTACTTTGCATACTTTAATTCAGCCAGTTGACTAACGACCGATGGCTTTGAATCATCAAACTGGGCAACCATCATATTTAACAAGTTTTGCTTGCTGACGGAGTGCTTTGAAGAAAGTTCATTAAGTCGTTCAAGGGCTTCGATCGAAAGTCGAAGGGTAAAAGATTTCTTTTCCATTAATTTTCTTATGTAAAGTTTGATAACTCAATTGAACGCACGACATGGATTGAGCAAAAAGGTCTGGATTGAATCGCCCTTTTTCCCCTTGATAAACTACTCCCCTAGTCTGCTTCACCTAACGCAGAATTCTTGAGTTCCGCGAACTTAACAGCCATTGTGGGGTTGCCCCGAGTCAGGCGCTTCACCGTCAAGTCTTCAGCCTTGTCATTGGCCAATCGCAAATTGTTGGCTGACTTATGCAGCGCCTCTTTCGTCTTTTCAAGGTCTTTAATGGCCTCATCAATTCGTTTGACCGCTTCTTCAAATCCCTCTGAGGCTAAGCGCCAATTACGCCCGAATGAAGTTTTAAAGTCATCAAGTTGGACCTCGAAATTGGTGATATCGATGTTTTGGGCCTTAACAAGGGCCAACTCAGATTTGTACTTAAGTGAACTTAGCGCCGCGTTGCGCAACAGAGAGATGAGCGGAATAAAAAACTGGGGCCTGACAACATACATCTTGGGAAAGCGATGGGACACTTCAACAATCCCGCTGTTGTACAGTTCGTTCTCTGGCTCAAGTAACGAAACCAAGACGGCATATTCGCAGCCTTTTTCAGTTCGATCTTTATCCAATTCTTTCAGAAAGTCTTCATTGCGCTTTTTGGTCGCTGTTTCATCACTCTCGTTTTTCATCTCGAACATGATCGACACTATCTCGGTGCCAT
>NZ_JAUBRN010000136.1:0-3348 GCF_036701875.1 Microcoleus sp. MON1_C5
CCATCCCAATCAATATTGTAGCCAACACCGTTGAGTGAATAAACCGCACCTAAATCGACAATTTGAAAGGTGCCAGTGCCTTGATTGGTTCCGTTTCCCCACCGCCCCAGTTTTGGATAATTCGTTGTTGTTTGGTAATCCGCAGGATCGTTAGCATTAGCAAGCGCCAGGATAGGTAATCCCTCCGTTTCTGGCAATCACTCGTTTGCCAGCAGCTACGTTGATGCCTAATATCGGCTTCGACGAAGCAATATTGCTTGGAGGTGGTGATTCCACTGCTGGGGGTGGAAGTGTAGGGGTGTTTGATACTTGTTGAATCGATTGAGAACAGCCAGCCACACCTCCCGTAGCGAGGAAGATCGAAGCAAACCAGGCACACGATTTTTTCATAATTTGAGAAGGGACAATCGCCCCAGCAAATTAGGCGTATTATCCAAGGATACGCTCGCCTCTGTTCTGAGGGAAACTAAACCCAGACCAAAACCTCAACACCCCCGCTATGCCCAAAATCCCTGAGTGCGTAGGCGTAAGCCGGGGCGGAGCCATCGCTGTCTCCTCTACGCCCGCAACCCATACCTCGTCTGTGCTGTGCATCCGACGGACCCCAACACCGACACTTGTCCCGACTTTCGAGAAGACCCTAATGCCGCATCCGAGGAATAGTGGGAACCCGAAGGTACAACCTACTACAACGGCGAACTAATCTTGCAACCGAGGCAGCGGTGGACTTTGGAACAGCAGCTAGAACTGCTGGATACCCACCCATTGTTTACTGGTCGGTGCCCCCGGTGTGAAATGACTTATCCCCAATATGAAACGTCGCCTTTTCATTGGGATTGTTCGGCTTGCGGATGGATGGATGATTCGGTGTGACGCGACGGTTCTGTTTTGATAATGGCGATCGTTACTTGCTTTTTAGAGCATTTATGGACTTAACTTTCTGGTCAAGATTGAATAAGTTAAATAAAGACTTATGGTTTTTTAAGTAAGCTAGCTGGTGTTCAGGTAATTTGATTACTGAATAGGCTTTTTAACCAACTTGTTTACTATAAAAGGAAATGTAGTTTTTATGAACAACCTCTACCACAAAGTCGCAGTTGCTCCAAAGCATTTAACTACTTGCGGGACATATTAGTAGAGCAAGGATTCCTCGCCCTACTAACAGCCTTAAAGCAGAGTAATTGCAGTCGATGCCGGGGTGCCGATCGAACCTGGGCCAAAGCCCAAATTCACCACCCCACCAGTCAAACCAGGTAGATTGTTAATTGTCAGACTAACGCTAGTTTGACCGGGATTAAAGTTCACCGTGCCTCCTGAAGGATTCACAGCAAATGGACTAATGTTGTAGTCTACGTTGTTCGCAGGTTGACCACCACTAGGGGCAACAATCAAATAGTCCACCGAAGCCGAAACCGAAATATCGCCAGTCCGATTAATCGTAACAACTCCAGAACCACCATCAATAATAGGATCGGGAGACGAACCGTAAGAGAAGAAAGTCGGAGACACAGCATTAGAAATCCCTTGATATTCAATGTGCCGCACTAGGTAATCGGAACCATCGCTTTTGAAGGAGGTGGCGGCGTAGGCAGCGGTAGGGCTATCGTAGGCTTTGGTGGAGAACCGCAGTTCGTCAAAAGTAGCGCCGACCAGAGAGTCTCCTACTATCTGGAATTTGAAACTGCCATCGGTGCGATCGCCAATTACAGTCGCTCCATCTGAAGACACAGTGATGGGTTTTGGAGCGCTCGGAGCGTTGAGGCGAGCGATCTTAAAATTGCTGGCCGGTACCCGAACCCCATCCTTAAAGATTTGCAGGAAAGCAACTTCATTGCCCTGATCGCCCAAATCTGGACTTGTTTTGGGGGTCACTCCAGCGAGTTCGATCGTGGTGCTAGTGATGTCTTGGTTATCTGCCCATTTCACCTTCAGCGCCTGAGATTGATTGGTGTTGGGGTTATGGTTGATTTCCGCCCGAATTTTCTTGGCGTCGGTGAACCAACCATCATAAGAGGATGGGACACCAATACCGCCGTTACTGCCGTAGCTCAACCAGCTTTTAGGGTTTTCGTTGCTTGCTAAGGTGAGGTTGCTGATGACATTCGGGTTAAGATAGTCAGTTTCCACGCCATCAAAAGCTATCCCAGACAGTTTGATGCCTTGATTCTGGGCGGCAGCAGGCCATTTTGCGATCAGGTCGCTGACGCTGCTGTAATTATTGGTTTGACCCAAAGAACCAGTAAGAGCCGGTGCGGGTGTCGGAGTTGGCACCGGGACGACACTACCTCCCAATTCAAAAGAGCCGCTGTCCACGATCGCGCCTGGAATGGTGTCGCCATCTTGAGGGCGAGTCACGCCGCGCTGATCCGTAGTGGGTGCGCCGATGGCAATCCCCTTATCAATTGCCGGACTTCCTATCAGCAGCGGCCTGACTAAAGCGCCGTTGAGGTTTTGCAAAGGGCCGAGTAAGGGGTCTGCGATCGTAATACTTGCCGTCGCATTGAAATCGCTTCCGTCATTGGGGTTTTTGGCCGGCCACTGAAAATTCCCTCCTCGATCGCTATATTGGGCGGTGGCGTGTTGCTGAATGCCCCAAGGGTTTCCTCCGTTAGCCGCTGTATTGTTGGAAAGAATCGTGTTTTTGAGGGTGACATTATTGGCATCGGCGAAGATACCTCCACCAACCCAGCCTGCTGAATTATCAGCGATCGTCGTGTTGAGAATGGTTGTGGGTGCACCAAGAGTCATTGCGCCGCCGAGTTTGTTGTAATCGCCAGCAGCAAACGCCGTGGAGTTGCCAGAAAACGTACTGTTAGTAATCGTAGTAGGGGCATTTCGCATCCACAGCCCGCCACCTTGATTGCCGGCTTTGTTGCCCGCAAAGGTGGTGTTGGTAATGGTCAATCCCTGGTTGGTGCTGTCGCTCAAAATCGTTACCCCACCACCGTTTCCAGGATTTACACCGTTGGGTAGCGCCAGAATTTCGTTATTTTGGAAGGTGCTCTTTTCCAAAATAACCTTGTCTTGGCTGCCTGTGAACAGATAAGCTGCGCCTCCTTCACCTCGACCTTTATTGTCTTGAAATACGCTATTGGTAATCTTAATTGTGCCGGAAGCTTCGCTCGGATTGCTGGCTCTGTCTGTGTAAACTGCGCCGCCAAAACCCCTTAAAAACGGATTATCTTGGCCTGTTGCGTAAACGGCTGTGGTGGTATCGTTGCCGATGAATCGGGAGTTGTCAATTGTCAGCTTACCTTGAAGGCTGTTAATTGCCCCGCCGTTAATTCCTTTGTTGTTGGTGAAGTCGCTGTTGGTGACTGTAAAAGTTTTGGAACTCAAAAAGCCGAT
>NZ_JAUBRN010000137.1:0-3324 GCF_036701875.1 Microcoleus sp. MON1_C5
TGACATTCAGGACAAATCATAGCTAAATTTTCGTTGATTGTTAGCGCTCAGCATACCACAACTGTGCAACGCCAAAATTTTTGCTGACTGCGACGGTTCCTCCTGCTGTCCTCCAACAGTGCCAAACTGAATCTGGGAATTGACGGAGTGAGAAAGCCGCTGAAACCTTGATATTTAGAGGGTTTAGGCTCTTGAACCTCCCTCAAGAGAGTAGCAATTATCACAAGTTTATTGACCATTTTGATGGTAGCCAACCCGAACGATCATCATTCGACCCTGTAGAAAGTCTAAAAAGTAGCGATCGCACGCACACATTTTTTTGAAGACAAGCTACTCAAACCCTTACTGCGTCAAGTCTTTCAACTTGCTTGTCACCGTCAAATATAGAAATTGAGTTTTTTCCAAAAAATAATATTAACAAATTTTTAGCGCAAGCAGACCCAGAAATAGAATTGTTAGTCCCGACATTTTGGCGTTGCCTAATTGCCGGATGATTTTGATTTTTTTGTGGGATGGGCTCTCCTAGCCCGAAGGCGTGTATTTTTTACCGCAGGCGGGACACCCCACAAGAATCATCCTCAAATTGTGCAACGCCGACATTTTTAGGTAACTACCAGCGCCGCTTCTACCGCAGAGGCGTTCCGAAAACTATGTCCCAGAAAGTCGAGTCGTCCTTTTAGTCGGTCAAAGTTCCGGCGTCACAGATAATAACGGCCACCGAAACCATTGGTCTCTAAACTGAGATGTTGCACCATGACCGATAAGCCTGTTTTGGGCGGGATCTCCTGCCCACCCCCTACTCCCCACCAGAAAACTCCTTCTTTGTGGAACGGGCCCCAGAGCCGGTTCTTGGTAATGGTGCAACATATGAGTCTAAATGGCGCTTGTTGCTGAATCCGAAAGCGAGAATCGACGCACCGAATACGATCCAAGATTTTGTCCTGAGTTATAGCCCACATTCGGCAGTTTCAACTGTCACCATCGGTTTTTACCTATTTTTACCCAGCAATCAAGCTATCACTTAAACTTTTCTACCGTACATTAACGGATCAAAAACTTTTTAAGGGCATAATGTAGAGCTTAAAAATAGTTTAATCACTAATTATGCTGTGTAAAAACTCAGGTTAGGAAGGTGGGTTATAGCTTTTTGAAATAGAGAAAATTCAGGAATAAAATCCGGGTCGCAACACCCCTATTTTTTGATGTACGCCATAGAAAATAGCTAGCTAGAAGTCATCAATTTAGGCATTTTGCCTAAATCCCATCAGCGTATTCTGAATCTTCATCGAATCTTTATCAAAACTACTTGCATTAACTTGTGCTTCCGTTGAGATTGAATATGTGAAGGAAAAAAACCTGCTTTCCGTCAACTTAAAAATAAAGGTGTCAACCATGAAATTCCAATTAAACTTAGTCAAATCTATTTTAGCTGTTGCTGGTGTCGCCACTCTTAGTGCAGTATCTGCAGCACCTGCCTCTGCCTTCAGCTTTGGTAATATCGCTGGTGGCGATACGGTGGGAGATGCTTATGTTAATGACTTTAGCTTTGATGTCACAGATGGTGGCTCAGATAACGTTTTCTTCAAAATTGCCAATAATAACACATCCGTCCCCGGTATATTTATTGGTTCAGTTTACTTTGACACAGGTTCTAATACCAATTTATTGAGCGCCTTTGGCATTAATAATGGTAATACCGGCACGGTTGATTTTAAAAATAATGGCACTGCTAATATGCCACAAAGTTCTAACCTTACTACTCCTTGGTCTACGGATTTTTCAGCTACGAAAAATGGTGCTGGGTCGAACGGTGTCCAAACTGGTGAGGCTTTGGGATTGAGTTTTGGTGGAAATTATACTAACGTAGTTTCCGCGTTGAATGCTGGTACTTTGAGACTAGGGTTGCATGTCCAGGGTATTAATGGCGGTAGCGATACTTTTGTCAGCAGTATCAGCACTAGCAACACTGAAGCTACTCCGGAACCTTTAACAATGCTTGCTGCTGGAGCCGCTGTTGGGTTTGGTACTATGTTCAAAAAGCAACGTGCTCAGGCTCAAAAAGCTCAATAGGCTATCATTTGAACTCGTTTTCGATTCTGGCTTGATGTCAAACTAATTATTTTATGTTCGATCTAAAAACCTGGTTTCACCAAGAAACCAGGTTTCTTATTATCTGATATCATGTCTGATCGATTAACCATAATATCCCGGTCGGGGCGGGTTTTTGAGATTGTCAATTATTGGCAGGTATTGTTGGTGAACTCGCCCCTAAAAAAATCGCAGTCGCTCGATATTCGACATGATCTAATAGCGCCCCACCGTGAAAACCGTGGACTTTGAAGCCGATCTCAAACATATTTGCAGCGCTACGGCTGTTATTAATATATCTATAAATTGGTATGAGTAAGCAAGTGCTATGCATCCAACCAATCATTTCGAGTCGCAGTCTTTTTACTAGGTGTCCTAATGCTGAGCTATGCGTTGCATCTGAGTCTCACCACCCATCAAATTCCAGAGTGTCTACTAACCTCATCTCAAAGATTTACGGCCATTAAAATCCTCCGAGTCCTTCCCGTAGGAGGGTTTCAAGCTAATGATTAGTCCACATCCCCTACTATTTTTATGATATGATCTAACAATAGTCTGGACTGTTTTTAGTTCGTAGTCTGAAACCCTCAATTTTCCGTTGGTACTTCGATTGCCGCATCGACTGGAAACCCTTATTCTAGGGTTGATAATCAAAAACTGTCCGAAGTATGGCTCTCATCAATCAACTAATAACTAATATCTAAAATGTTCAAGAGAAAACTTTTTTGGCTCATCATTATCGCCACAGCTTTAGTAACTCTGAATATGACACTCCTGTGGAAATTGGGGGATATTGCTCATTTTTGAATGAGTATAGTTTTTTGGTCCGCTGTGGGTTCCCTGCTTTGGGACAAGCAGGACATTCTCAAACAGAGTGAGGGAAAAAATGACGTATTATCGATAGTCGCTGGGACAATATTAATAGCTTTTATTTTATTTAAAAGTGCTGTGGTTTCCAGTAAATTCGATCCTTTTTTAAGACTTGCACCTTTTTTGTCAGGTTTAGGTGTGAGCCTACTTGCGGTAGGTTTTGAGAACTTAAAACTATATTGGCGTGAATGGGTAATACTATTTTTTCATGGCACCCCCAGTGTCATTACGTTACCTTTAGTGGATTTTATTACCTCGCTTACTGCTAAATTTGCTTATTATTCTTTGTCTGTAGTTTAGACTAAAAAATGATTGCAGCCAAAAGTAGCTGCCTTTGAATATCCGGCAAGCTGTTACTCAAAAACT
>NZ_JAUBRN010000052.1:0-53902 GCF_036701875.1 Microcoleus sp. MON1_C5
TGACCCCATCTTTTTTTACCTTAAGTTGTCTCAATCCGCTACTGGCAATGCTTTTGACTGGGTTGTCACCCCGTCAGGTAAATAACACTTGGGTAACGGACAATGCAAACATTCTCAGCGACAGGATCGAAACTCAGCTAAATCAAATGATTTCGGATTTAGAGGCAAAAAACGGCTCAGAAATCGCTGTTGTGACAGTGCATGATACTAAGCCATCGGCGACCCCAAAAGCATTTGCTACAGAATTATTTAACTTTTGGGGGATTGGCAAAAAAGGTAAAAATAACGGAGTGTTATTATTGATTTCGTCGGGTGAACGACGCGTTAAAATTGAAATAAATTCGAGCATTCAAAGCATTGTGCCGGATGCTAGAGCAGTATGCATTATTGAAACCGGAATTACGCCCAGATTTAAACAGCAGGACTTTGACGGGGGCACATTAGCCGGGACAAAGGCGTTAGTAAATGTTTTACAAACTCCGACGCTAAATGCTCAATCTCCAACCACACTTCCTGTGGCTCCAATCGTACCATCTCAAGGGGTGAAACCGTCACCAATACCTAGTCAATCGCCAGTTATTAGTAATAGTACATCCACAGGTGAAGATTCATCGAATCTAATCTATGGCTTACTTGGGTTGTTATTCATAGCATTCATAGCATTTATACCTTGCTTCATTATCTTCAGGATATTTCGCAGCTTATTTTCTGGGAAATCTCCTTCCCCCTCCCACCGCCGTTATCGGCGCAATTACAGCAGTAACAATTGCAATTACAGCACTAACCGTCCGAATTACAGCAGTAACAGTCACAACTATTGCGGTGGGGCTGGCGACTACAGCATTAACAGCATCGATTACAGTATCAGTAGCGACTACAGCAGTAACAGTAGCAGTGATGATTGCGGTGGCGGTGCGGGTGGCGATTACAGCATTAGCAGTAGCGACTGCGGGGGTAGCTTTGGTGGTGGCGACTCCAGCGGTGCCGGTGCGGGTGGCGACTACACAAGTAACAACACCGATTATTGCGGTGGCTGCGACTACAGCAGTAACAGCACGAGTAGCAGTAGCGACTACAGCATTAGCAGTAGTAGCAGTAGCGACTACAGCAGTAGCAGTAGCGACTACTGCATTAGTGGGGGTGGCGGTGGGGATTGGTAATTCGGGGATGGAGGCAGAAAGCGAGTTTTTTTAACAGGAATTAGTCCCCCTCTGCGGGGACTTCGTTTGTGGAGTTGCGGTTTCAACCGCCCCACTCGCCAGGGGGTAGCTAACTAAAATACTCTTCAACAATTTTCAAAATCCGCGAGGATGCCAAACCGTCACCAAAGGGATTAATTGCCATTGCCATGGCGTTGTATGGTTCGGAATTGCTGAGCAATTCTGCCGCTGCTGTGAAAATTGTATCAGAATTAGTACCCACAAGTTTAGCAGTACCTGCGGAAATTGCCTCGGGTCTTTCTGTGGTTTCTCGCAATACCAAAACAGGTTTGCCCAAACTAGGTGCTTCCTCTTGCAAGCCGCCGGAATCTGTGAGAATTAAATGACATCTCTGAATGGCTCCTACTAATTCTGCATAATCTAAAGGTTCAGTTAAAAATACTCGTGGGTGGTCGCCCAAAAGAGCTTGCAAAGGTTCTCTGACTGTGGGATTTCGGTGTAGAGGTAAGAGCAAGGCTGTATCGGGAAATTTATCTAAGATTTGGAGAAATGCCCGCGCAATTCCTTGTAAGGGTTCGCCCCAATTTTCGCGGCGGTGAACTGTTGCTAAGATAGTGCGATATTTGCTCCAATCTAAGTTAGGAATGTTGCATTCTGGTTCGCGTTTGGCGACAGAAAGCAAAGCATCGATTACTGTGTTGCCTGTACGGTGAATTTCTCCCAAAACGCCCGATCGCCCTAAATTCTCTTGGGCCAGCTCTGTCGGGGCAAAATGCAGCCGTGTGAGCTGAGAAATCAACCGTCGGTTAGCCTCTTCGGGGTAAGGATTGAACACGTCGTCTGTCCGCAATCCGGCTTCTACGTGACCTACGGGTATTTTCTGGTAAAATGCAGCCAACGTTGCGGCAAACGCTGTCGTTGTATCGCCCTGAACTAAGACGATTTCGGGCTGCAATTCTTTAAACAAGGCTTCCAAACCCTGCAAACTCCGGGATGTAATATCTGTCAAAGTTTGCTGGTGCTGCATAATTGCTAAATCCCGATCGGCTTTTAGATCGAACATTCGCATCACTTGCTCGACCATTTCTCGGTGCTGGCCGGTTAAAATTACTTGGGTGTCAAAGGTTGGCGAACTTTTGAAGAGTTGAATTACTGGCGCTAGTTTAATCGCTTCTGGGCGAGTTCCTAAGACGATGCAAACGCGGTGAGTAGCTTCGGGCATGGTAAAATTAGGTGTAAGTTTATTCATATTGCCGTTGGGTAGGGAAGGTTTTCCAGATTGTCGGTTTTAGGCAATTCTTGTTGGTGGAACCCGCCCCTTACAGGATTATTGACATTAGTGCAGGAAGTTAGTTTATACTGACATCTTGCACCATTCTCGCTTAACAGGCTTTCGGGTCGGTTCCACAACACATGAATTTTCTTGTGGGGAATAGGGGTTGTCTCCTAGCCCGCCCAGAAATAATTATTGAGAATGGTGCAAAATATGAGTTTATACCAACTTACTTAATATTAAAACCAGCCCGTACATTTTTAATTGTTAATTGCTCATGCCCTATCGTTACATTCTATTTTATAAACCCTACGACGTTTTAACTCAATTCACTGACAACTCCAGCGAAACTAAACGCAGCACTCTCAAAGACTATATTCCTATTCCCAACATTTATGCCGTAGGAAGGCTCGATCGCGATAGTGAAGGTTTGTTACTGTTAACCGATGACGGACAAATGCAACACCGCCTCAGTGACCCGAAATTCGCTCATCCCCGCACTTACTGGGTGCAAGTTGAACGAATTCCCGATGCAAGTGCGATCTCAGCTTTGCAGACAGGTGTCACAATTCAAGATTATCGGACTCGATCGGCAAAAGTGCAATTATTGTTAGAAGAACCCCCTTTGCCTCCCCGGGAACCGCCGATTAGATTTCGCAAAAACGTGCCCACAGCTTGGCTGGAAATGACTCTCACAGAAGGCCGCAACCGCCAAGTGCGCCGGATGACCGCAGCAGTAGGGTTTCCGACGCTGCGGCTAGTCAGGTGTGCGATCGGGCCTTTGCGTCTGGAAGGTCTCAAACCCGGTGAATGGCGGGAACTAACTCAAGCTGATTTTAGATTTTAGATTTTAGATTTTAGATTGGAGAATTACAGTCAACAGTCAACAGTCAACCGTCAACAGTTAACCGTCAACAATCAACAGTTAACTACTTTCGAGGCGGCAAAATAAAACTCTCGTTTCCATCCTTATCTTTTTGCACCTGAGCTCCCAACTTGACAAGAGCTTGTTTCGCCCTTTGACGCACCAACTTATCAGTTGTTTGAGCATAAACTGTGCTCCAAGCATTAAACAGCACCGGCACGCTATCGGGATCTCTGCGCAAATACTCAGCAGTTGCTCGAAACCTCGGCGCCAATGAAGCTCCTTCCGGGGTTCCTTCCACCCAATCAGCGGCCATTTCGTGGGAGCGAATTGAGTCGGGAATATCCCCCAACAGCAGCAACTCATCAAGACCTTTAGTTCGCCACACTATCCACGATTGGGAATGAATTTGCGGCGAAAGGGCAAGGGCCCTAGTACCGCGCTCTATCAAATTAACAGCAGTTTCAGGCTTTCCCTGATAAAAAGAAATAGCTGTGGAAAGAAACAGGTAGATGTCAGCCCACCGCGGGTCGCGCTGCGTAACTATGTCAAAATAATCTTGGCTCAGATTGTAGCCCGTCACCTCTCGCGCTTCGTCGTCGCCAAAATACTGCAAAAATTTGAGAAATGTCCAATCTGCAATTAAATTGTCAAACCCAAAACTAGGGATAGTTTTGAGCATTTTCAGCCGCAGGGCTTCTTGCTGCGCTTCTTGCTGTGCGGCTTGCTTGAAACTGGCAGCAGACATTGGAGAGAGTGGCTTTTGCCCCTGAACGCGAACTGGGGACATTCCGCCCAACTGCCCGCTCGACTGCATGGTAACGACCCCCGCCAGCGCTGCTAGACCGATAGCTCCATTAACGAGCAGGCTCAACCACTTACGCGAAAATTGTTCGATTTTAGCTTCCACGGCACTTTTAAATCCAAGTTTTAAATTAAGTTTATTGAAAGAGAGTAATAATTGGTTGGCGATCGACAATAAATCTCGTTAAACTGTCCACAGGGATGGTGGAGCCTCCACACAATAGTTTAAGTAGTAGTGTGAGATTTTTTAGCAATATAAAATCTCAAATCAAAAATCTAAAATCGAATTGAGCCAAATTCAATGAATCAAGCCCGCAGACGCTTTTCTAAATTACAGGCAGCCCTGTTCACTGGGGCGATGGCAACAACCGCTTCGATATCTTTACTCGTTCCCGGCCTGAGCCAATCAGTCCGCGCTGAGCTTCAAGATAGCCCCAAAGCTGTCTTAGACGAAGCTTGGCAAATTGTCAACCGAGAGTATGTTGATGGCAGCTTTAACAAGACTGACTGGCAATTGACCCGCCAAGAACTGTTGAGCAAAAACTATACTTCTCGCGAAGCTGCCTACACCGCTCTCCGCAAAGCCCTAGAGAAATTAAACGACCAGTACACGCGCTTCATGGACCCGAAGCAGTACGAAGCGCTGACGAATCAAACCTCTGGGGAACTGACAGGGGTGGGGATGAGGCTCGAAGAAGACGAGAAAACGAAAGCGATTACCGTAGTCGAGCCGATGGAAAATTCCCCCGCCCTGAAGGCGGGGATTCAAGCGGGCGATAGGATTTTGGTGATAGACGGCAAAACTACCAAAGGCATGACTGTCTCGGATGCAGCTCAGGTAATTCGGGGCGACGAAGGCACGAAAGTCACGCTGCGGATTGCTCGTGAGGGTAAAGGCGAATTTGACATCACTTTGACTAGGGCGAGAATTGAGGTAGCAGCGGTTCGCTACAGCCTCAAGGATGAAGGCGGTCAGAAGGTGGGTTACATCCGTTTGCAAGAGTTTAGCTCTCATGCGGGCGAACAAATGCAGGCGGCGATTAAAAAGCTCTCGGATCAGAAAGCTGACGCTTTTGTGTTGGATTTGCGGGGCAATCCCGGCGGTTTGCTGCGAGTGAGCATTGATATCGCTCGGATGTGGATGGATACAGGGGCGATCGTCCGCACAGTCGATCGCGCGGGCGATTCTCAGGAAATGCGCGCAAACCGCACTGCAATCACTGATAAGCCTTTGGTGGTGCTGGTGGACGACAATTCAGCCAGCGCCAGCGAGATTTTGGCCGGTGCTCTGAAGGACAACAAGCGCGCAACTGTGATGGGCGGCCAAACTTTTGGCAAAGCTTTGGTGCAGTCGGTGCATTCTTTGGCTGACGGTTCGGGATTGGCGGTGACGATCGCCCACTACTATACTCCCAGCGGTACCGATATCAGCCAAAAGGGGGTTACTCCCGATGTTAAGGTAGAAGTCACCGACGAACAAAAGCTGAAATTAGCTAACAAACCGACGTTAGTTGCGACTAAGGACGATCCTTGCTACGCGCAGGCGATCGCACTTTTGAAAACTACCGCTTCCTCGACCCGTCCCGTTGCTGCTAATGAGGTTCTTGTTCCTAAAAAGTAAATAGTTGAAACCGTAATTTATTAACAATAAGCCTGAAGATGAAACCCGCGGGTGCGGGTTTTATTTTTATTGATGAGTTATTGGTTATTAAGTAAATCTACCTAATTAAACGAAAGGTGCAGATGGCTAAAAAGCTTGCTATATGACCATTCTTCCTTCTTCATGATTCGGTGTTGCTTAATCAGGGTACGAAAAATAAGTTGAAAATCCAAAAGCTTTGTGAATACTGGTTTCTATAACGGGCATATTTAGCCTTTCATACCGTAAATCAGCAACGCCAATTATTCCTTCTACTGAAGTTATGGGTTAATTGATATCCGAATTAAAGCAGATTAGTGGGATTGGGATTTTTTAACCGCAGATATCAGCAGATGAACACAGATGCACGCTGATGGGATTTCTGAAGTGTTTCAACTCTGACTTAATTAGCTATTCATCCGCCGGATAAATTCTAAAGCCAAACCATCAGTATCGGCAATAAAAGCTACTTCGTAAACATTTTGCCCGATCGCCTGTTGAGTCGGTTCTAACAAAACTTTTAAAGCTTGAAACTGGTTTGGTTGGTCTTTAGCAGCTTCCTCAAACCGCTCTTTCAGAGACTCCAACCAACTAGGTAAGTCAGTTGTGGCTTCAGTTAAATCGAAAGATAAATGATAATATCCAACATAATGCTCGTCTCCGAAAGCATCCGGTGCGGGTTTTGGTTCCGGGATTTGAATGAGTTCGATGCGTCCGTTGAGACCTTCCATCCAACAGGCTAGGGTGTAACCTGTGGTAAAGCGATCGCTCACAGTAAATCCCAACTGTTCGTAAAAGGCGATCGCCCGGTGTATGTTAGCAGTGCGAATCGAGGCGTGGTGCATTCGATTTTAGATTTTAGATTTTAGATTTTAGATTTTAGACTGGGAAGTAGGAATTGCGATTTGAGATTTTATATTTGAGAGGGTATACTCGGAACTCGGAATTAAAAACATCGCATCTGTTGCCCAAAAGTAATAGAGCTTTGTTTTTTCTTCCTTCTTCCTTCTTCCCTCTTTCTTCTTCCCTCTTCCTTCTTCCTTCTTCCCTCTTCCTTCACTTATTCAAACAACCGAAAATAAGGATATCTAATCGGAACTCCCGGCTCTTTTTCCAAATCAAAATTAATCACTTCCCAGCAAGGGTCTTCTTGGGGCTCAGGGCTAAAATCCACAGGCAAACCGTACAGTCTTGGCCGGGGCGATTCCGCTTGGCCGCGCCAAGGCGTGCTGCGTTCCAAATAAGCGCTGATTAAGTCGCGATAGCGTTGAGCAACGATCACGCGAGTTGCTCGGTAGCCTTGAGTATAAAGTCGATCGAGCGCTTCGTGAATTTCAAACCGAATTCCGTCCGGGTGCGTGTGCTGGCGATACCATTCATTCTCCCAGCGGCGCCAGTGCCGCCCAGACTGAAGGTGAACCAGTTCCCCCGTTTTTGGATCTGCCTCAAATGCCCCGTGACGCGGACACAAATAGGTATCCGTTAGCGTTAAAGCCGGAATTGTTTGGCGACAGTGGGGACACTGAATTTCCGGGCCAAACATAGGGTATTGCAAGGCAACTTCAATCATTTATTTGCGTCCCAGCATATTTTCTCTGCAAAAGTGCCAAATACTTTTATTATATCCCGTATGAACAACCAGCTAATCTGCTAGAAGTATAAGGATCGCAAATGAGCAATCTCAACGAATCTCTGTCTGCACTTCCTTCCTATTGGCCCAGGCCCGATCTATCCCAAGCGGCTTTTGTCGCTGAAGGCGCGGTTGTGATCGGCAGGGTAGAGGTTGCTGCGGGTGCTAGTATCTGGTACGGGGCGGTGGTGCGGGCGGATGTAGAGCGAATTGCGATCGGCTCAAGTACCAATATCCAAGATGGAGCAATTCTGCACGGAGATCCAGGGAAACCGACTGTTTTGGAAGATTTCGTGACAGTCGGACACCGAGCGGTGATTCACTCAGCTTACATTGAACGGGGCTGCCTGATCGGGATTGGGGCGATCGTCCTCGATGGAGTCAGGGTAGGAACAGGCTCAATCGTCGGTGCAGGGGCTGTTGTCACCAAGGACGTTCCGCCTCACACGCTAGTTGCGGGAGTGCCTGCCAAACGCCTCCGAGATGTCTCTGAGGAAGAAGCTGCGGAGTTGGTGGAACACGCTAAGCGTTACGAAAAGTTGGCTTTGGTTCACGCGGGGAAAGGTTCTGATTTGGGATTTGGTGAGTTGATAGAATAAGATTTTAAGCAAAAAACTATTAGTTTCCAATGGCTTACACCGCGCCAAAAATCCTAACTTTTGAAACATTCCTCGATCGATATTGTGACAACTTCCGCTACGAGCTCGCTGACGGAGAATTAGTTGACCTGGAACCAACAGGCCCGCACGAAACCGTCAGCGGTAAACTAGCAACTCAAATTGGCATCGCCATCGCAGCCGAAAAACTACCCTGGTTCCTTCCCCGCACTTGTTTGATCCGTCCATTTTCAGATGCAGCTACTGCCCGCCGTCCTGATATTGTCGTATTAGATGAAACTGCTATTGTCAGCGAACCTCTTTGGGAAAGAGAACCTGTGATTACGCTGGGGCGATCTGTTAAATTGGTGGTAGAAGTAGTCAGCACTAATTGGGAAACTGATTACGCCCGAAAAGTTGAAGAATATGCTATTTTAGGAATTCCCGAATATTGGATAGTTGATTATCGCGGATTGGGGGGCGTGGCTTTTATCGGTAAACCAAAACAACCTACTATCACCGTTTGCCAACTGATTGACCAAGATTACACCCAGCAGCAATTTCGCCTCGGTCAACCGATTATTTCTCCTCTGTTAAAAAGCTTGCAACTTCGCTTAGATGATATTCTTCCCCGTTAGGCGATCGCGGAACCGATTTTAGATTTTAGATTGGAGAATTGATGAATCCGGGAACGCTCAACCCAATTGCTTTAACTCAACAATCAACAGTCAACAATAGTCGGAAATATCGGGATTCGTTAGCGCGATAAAAGTTTAAACTTAAATAAAAAAAATTGTCAAGTCTCGATCTAGCGCTAAGATTAATCACATGAATAACGATCGCACATCCAATCCAAACATCCCCCCACACACCTGGAAACGTCCCATCGGCCTCGGTTGGGAGAATCCCTATACAGTCCGCTACGCAAGCAATCTCGACGACGGACCCTGGCACGGAATGCCTCTGGGCGGGTTCGGTGCCGGCTGCATCGGGCGATCGCCCCGCGGCGACTTCAACCTCTGGCACATTGACGGCGGCGAACACATTTTTCGCAGTTTGCCCGCTTGTCAGTTCAGCATTTTTGAAGAAACTCAAGGCAAGAAACAAGCTTTTGCACTGTCCACTGAACCGCCTAGCGATGGTAGTTTATCTAGTTGGAAATGGTATCCAAAAGAAGGAAGAAGGAAGAAGGAAGAAGGAAGTTCGGCAGCGGATTTTGTAACGGATGTAACGGATAGAATACACCAGGATGAAGGGAGAGGGGTAAAGTCTAATTCTGGCACTTATCATGCTTTGTATCCCCGCAGTTGGTTTGTTTATGAAAATGTGTTTGAGGCTAAATTAAGCTGCGAGCAATTTTCGCCAATTTTGCCGAACAATTATCAGGAAAGCAGTTACCCTGTTGCCATGTTTGAATGGGTGGCGCACAATCCTACAGATGCGCCGATCACTCTCAGCATCATGCTGAGTTGGGAGAATATTGTCGGTTGGTTTACTAATGCCAATAAGTCGCCGGAAGTGAAGGTGCGAGATGATGGTAGTCCATTTTATGACTATCAACCCAGGTGGGGAGAAAGTGCCGGAAATTTGAATTTGTTGGTGGAAGATTTTCACCGAATCGGTTGCGTGATGACGCGGTTGACTGCTGAGGACGAACCGCAAGAGGGGGATGGACAATGGGCGATCGCAACTATTACTAATCCGGCGGTAGAAGTATTCTATCAAACTCGCTGGAACCCGGCGGGCAATGGCGAGGATATTTGGCGCAACTTTTCTGCTGAAGGTTTCTTATTAGATGACAATGACGAGACAGCCGCAGCAGCCGGAGAACAGTTGGCTTGTGCGATCGCAGTTCGCTTTACTCTTCGACCGGGAAAAACGCGCAAAATCCCCTTTATTATAGCTTGGGATTTGCCCGTTACTGAGTTTGCATCGGGAGTTTGGTACTACCGCCGCTATACGGATTTCTTCGGCCGCAACGGCAAAAATGCTTGGCCGATTATTCGCACTGCAATGAAGCATTCTGATACTTGGCGCGAAAATATCGAAGCTTGGCAAAAACCTATTTTAGAACGGACAGATTTGTCAGATAGTTTTAAAATGGCGCTGTTTAACGAGTTGTACGCCCTGACAGACGGCGGTACTCTTTGGAGTGCGGCTGACGAACGCGATCCGAAGGGTCAATTTGCGGTTTTGGAGTGCATTGATTACCGCTGGTACGAAAGTTTGGATGTGCGGCTTTACGGTTCTTTTGCTTTGTTGATGCTTTGGCCGGATTTAGAAAAGTCAGTAGTTTTAGCGTTTGCTAGGGCAATTTCTGCCGGAGACGATACGCCGAGAATTATTGGCTGGAATCAAGCTTCGGCTATTAGAAAAGCTGTCGGGGCGACGCCCCACGATTTGGGTGCTCCTAACGAACATCCTTGGGAGAAAACGAATTATACTAGCTATCAAGATTGCAATTTGTGGAAGGATTTGCCTTGCGATTTTGTGTTGCAGGTTTATCGTGACTTTTTGTTGACTGGCGGCACAGATTGCGAGTTTTTGAAAGAGTGTTGGCCGGCAATTGTTGAGGCTTTGGCTTATCTGAAAACTTTTGATGAGGATGGGGACGGAATCCCTGAGAATTCTGGAGCACCCGATCAGACGTTTGATGACTGGCAAATGCGGGGAATCAGTGCGTATTGCGGCGGTTTGTGGTTGGCGGCGCTGGAGGCTGCGATCGCGATCGGCGAAATCTTGGAAGATGCAGCACCGGAGATAATTCCTAACCCTCAAGCAAAGATTGCATTATATCACAGTTGGCTGCTACAAGCAAGACCGAGCTATCAAGAAAAACTGTGGAACGGTCAATATTACCGTTTGGACAGCGAGAGTAATTCCGAAGTGGTGATGGCTGACCAACTGTGCGGTCAATTTTACGCGAAACTGTTAGGATTGCCGGATATTGTGCCGCCAGAATGTGCAGCCAGTGCTTTAGAAACTGTGTACGATTCTTGCTTTTTGAAGTTCAACGAGGGCGAGTTCGGTGCGGCGAATGGGGTGATGCTGAACGGTTCGCCGGAAAATCCGAATGCGACTCATCCTTTGGAAGTTTGGACAGGGATTAATTTTGGGTTGGCGGCTTTTTTGGTACAGATGGGGATGGAGGATAAAGCGTTTAAATTGACGGATGCGGTGGTGAAGCAGATTTATGAAAATGGGTTGCAGTTTCGGACGCCGGAAGCGATTACGGCGGGGGGAACTTTTCGGGCGAGTCACTATTTGCGGGCGATGGCGATTTGGGCAATTTACGGGGTGTTGACGAATTTTAAATAGGGAAAAAGGTATATTAGCTGGTGCCTTCCACTAAACTTTAAAAAGTTTAATCCTTCAACCCAATTTTCAGCAAGGAAAACGGTTAATTTACCTATCAATAAAATTGACCGTAAAATTTTTTCGCGTTCGAGGAAGACATTAATGTTTCATGCTCAAACTTTAGCATAGCTAACATTTGAGCATGAAACAGCCCTGGGATGCGAGGGAGAACGAACTCGGCTATAAACGAGAGAGACAAAGGGTTTGAGGCGATTGTTGACACCAATGCAGTCCGCACCTTACCCGTATATAATTTGGAGTGATAGCCAATTTCACCCTATAATAGAAAAATGTCAAATCCCTTACTTTCCCTCAACTACGAACCCGCCATTGAATCTCTCGGTGGCGACTATTTTGATGAAGTCGCTGCGGCCGATTTTCCGCAACACATTCTCCGCTTCCGCAACGACGAATTATTGCCGAAATTGGGTTTAGACCCCGCACAAGTAACCGACCAACATTTTATTGAAGCGTTCGGCGAATTTCACTGCGTCCGCCCCTTTCTCGCACTCCGCTATCACGGCTATCAATTCAACGCATATAACCCCAATTTAGGTGACGGTAGAGGCTTCTTATACGGTCAAGTTCGCGGGACTGACGGCAGACTTTACGACTTCGGCACTAAAGGTTCCGGCCGCACTCCCTACTCGCGGGGCGGTGACGGTAGACTCACTCTCAAAGGGGGAGTTCGCGAAGTTTTAGCAGCCGAAGCTTTGCACCGGTTGGGAGTGCGGACATCTCGCTGTTTTAGTTTAGTTGAAACGGGTGAGGCTTTGTGGCGGGGCGACGAACCATCTCCGACGCGATCGTCTGTAATGGTGCGTTTCAGTCATTCTCACATCCGGTTTGGAACTTTTGAAAGGTTGCACTATATCCGCCGCCCGGATTTAATTAAAAAACTTTTAGATTTTGTTATTGAATATTACTATCCTGAACTGCATTTAGAAGCAAGCAATGCTGGTTTTTCGCCACAGGAAAAGTATGCGCTATTTTATGCAGATTTAGTCCAGCGAGTAGCCGAATTAGTCGCTCAGTGGATGGCAGCGGGATTTTGCCACGCCGTGCTAAATACTGATAATATGTCGATTACTGGAGAAAGTTTCGATTACGGGCCTTTCGCTTTTATCCCAACTTATAAGCCGCAATTTACTGCAGCTTATTTTGACTATTCGGGTCTTTATTGTTACGGCAATCAACCGTTTATTTGTAGGGATAATTTAGAGAAGCTCCAGGAACCGCTAGCAGCGGCGATTCCTCAAGCTGATATGGATGCGGCTTTGGCAAAGTTTGGCGATTATTATAATGCAGCTTATCGGCAGTTGATGCTCAATAGATTGGGATTTGAGGATTTGCCCGAAGCTGAGGGAGATGAGTTGTTGAAGGTGACAATTAAAATGCTGGCGGAGTCTCAAGTTGAGTATCACGATTTCTTTTTTCAACTGCGAAGACAGTTCGATCGCACTTGGCGAGATGATGCTAGTCTAATTTTTGCTGAGGCGGAACCGGCCGACTTGATAGCACCTTGGCGACAGTTTTATTATCACGTTTTGCAAAGTTTGTCTGCGGATGATATGGATAAAATGGCGGACAGGTTGCGGAAGCACAATCCCGAACAATCCCTGTTGAGACCCACGATTGAGGCTGTTTGGGAGGCCATAGCTATTGAGGATAATTGGGAACCGTTTTATGAGTTGGTGAAGAGACTTCAAAACTCTTAAAGGGAATTGGGCATGGGGCATTGTTGACTGTTGACTGTGGACTCACAACTAGCAACTAACAACTGAGCACTGACAACTGACTAATGACTACTTGAGCTTTTCAATCTCAAATTGTGCATCTTTGTAACCACCAGTAAGTCCTTGATCGAGAAACATTTTGCCGGCTTTTTCTAAATCGCTAATCGCTCCTGCTTTGTCTCCCAAGGAGCGGCGAACCATGCCTCTACCGTAGTAAGCAGCAGCATAATTCGGATTGATCCGAATAGCTTGGACGTAATCGGCGATCGCACTATTGTAATTATTTAATTCCTGATAAATCTTAGCCCGATTGGCGTAAGCTTCAGCATTGTTGGGATTGAACCCGATTGCTGCTGTAAAATCTGCGATCGCCCCCTGGGCGTCACCTCCTGCGCTGCGAGCTAAAGCACGATTGTTAAAAGCATTATGATCACTCGGGTTAACTTTCAGCGCTTGAGTGCAATCGGCAATTGCTTTGGGATAATCCTTCAAATTTAAATAAGCAATGCAGCGATTGTTGTAAGGAACCCCATCCTCATCGCTCAGCAAAATAGCCTGAGTGCAATCGTCAATTGCCGCTTGATGCGCTCCCAAATTCAACTGCGTGCTGCAACGATTAGCGTAAGCATCTGCACTCTTGGGAGCGATCGCAATTACCTGAGAATAATCCGCCATAGCTCCCTGATAATCTCCTAAGTGAAAGCGAGCTCTCCCCCGACTGTAGAAAGCATCAACATTCTGAGCATCGAGTTTAATCGCTTCAGTATAATCTCCAATCGCTCCTTGCAAATCTGCGCTCCCAGCACGAGCCAACCCTCGCGAATGATAAGCTTTAACAAGGTTCGGCTGCAACCGAATTACTGCGTTAAAATCCTGAATAGCCGCCTTGTAATCTTGCAGTTCTAAATAAGCAATTCCTCTTTCATAATATGTATCAGCATCATTGGGCTGGAGATTCAAAACCTGAGTGTAATCCTCAATTGCCCCGCGCTTGTCGTTAAAATCCTTACGGGCTAGCCCGCGGTTAAAATAAGCCTGAACATATTTAGGATTGAGTGCGATCGCCTGAGAATAATCTGCAATTGCTTCTTGATACTTTTTTGAATCATAATTAAGATTACCGCGCTGGTAAAAACTCTCAGCATTTTTAGGATTCAATTGAATTGACTTATTAAAAGCCTGCAAAGCTGCATCCGCATCTTGATTGCGAGACTTTTCTACTCCCACTTCGTAATATTCCTTAGCTTTAAGCGGATTCGGCCGACTCGCATAACTAAACAGAAATATCATAACTATCACCGCCCCGAATCCCGCCAAAATCAGCCACCAAAACCGACTTCCCCGTGACGAAAAACTATCAGAAGACATTAACAGGGGAGAAATACTTTTCTTTTGAGCCATATTTCCCTGCTCTGGGCGGTGTCTCAACTTGCTGAGAGCTGCCAACACTTCGTCCGCAGATTGATAGCGTTTGCCAAATTGGTGGCAGACCATTTTGTCAATTATATTTGCTAGTCCAACAGAACATTGAGTTCGGTTTCGCCAAACAATTTCCCCCGTGTGAGAAGGACTCGGATTTTGCAATTTTGGCAAATCCGTACCGGGCAAACCCGTGATAGCTTGCACTGCCATCATGCCGACTGCATAGAGGTCGCTGCAAAATTGGGGGTTGCCTTGAAATTGTTCGATCGGCATATAAGCCGGAGTTCCGGTAGCAATGGTGCGCGGAAATTCTGTATCGTACTCGCTGACGTGATTGGCAACTTCTTTAACCGAACCGAAGTCAATTAAAACTAATTTGCCGTCTGGTTTGCGGCGAATTAAGTTGGAGGGATTAACATCGCGGTGAATCACTCCCTGAGAGTGTACGAAGGCGAGAACTTGTAAAACTTCTTCCAAAAGATCTAGCACTCGTTCTTCCCGCCAAGGTTGACCGGCCACAATTTCCCTATTTAGCGCGTGTCCGGGCACAAACTCTTCGACGAGGTAGAATTGATTTGCTTCTTCAAAATAAGCGAGTAAAAAGGGAATTTGATCGTGTTTTCCCAGCTTTTCTAATATTTCTGCTTCTTGTTTAAATAAGCGGTAAGCTGTTTTAAGAACTGTGGAAGTATTGCTGGGAGGGCGCAGTTGTTTGACTACACATTGAGGGTGGCCAGGACGGCGAGTATCGACAGCTAAATAAGTTTGTCCGAAAGCACCCGAGCTGAGAATTTGCACTACGCGATAACGCCTGTCTAAAAGTTGACCAACCATGTTCATATCGGAAATAGGGAATTGGTAACGGGGAGGTGGTAATTGGGAATTGGTAACGGGGAGTTGGTAACGGGGAGTTGGTAACGGGGAGTTGGTAATCTGGCCTTCTTCCTTCTTCCTTCTTCCTTCTTCCTTCTTCCTTTTTTCTTCTTTTTTTAACATCTGACTAACGACTAATAGCTTATTTAGGATCGTTTATTTGTGCTTGTGCATTTTGGAAACCATCGGCTCTTCCTTGTTCTAGAAAGAGGGTTGCAGCTTTCTGAAAATCCTCGATCGCCCCAGCACGGTCTTTGAGTTGGCGGCGGACGAGGCCTCGGCTGTAAAAAGCGCTAGCATTATTGGGGTTGAGACGCAGGGAGTGAGCGAAATCTTCAACCGCTAAAGGGTAATTTTTTAGTTCTGAGTAAATAGTACCGCGATTGCTGTAAGCTACTGCATCGCTGGGATTGAGTCGAATTGCTTGAGTAAAATCTTCCACAGCGCCCTGCTTGTCTCCCGAAGCCGATCGAGCTAATCCTCGATTGCTGTAGGCTTTGGGATTGTTGGCGTTGAGTCCGATCGTCAAACTGCAATCTTCGCTGGCCTTTTGAAATTGTTTTAAATTCAGATAAGCAATGCAGCGGTTGTTGTAAGCTGCTTCATCTTTGGGAGCCAGGCCAATTGCTTGGGTGCAATCTGCAATCGCTTTGTCGTAGCTTGCCAAATTTAAGTAAGCGCTGCAGCGATTAGTATAAGCATCACCGAGCTCGGGTTGCAATTCGATCGCCTTAGTATAATCTTCCATCGCTCCTTGATAATCTGCCAGATTAAACCTCGCTCGACCGCGACTGTAGTATACGCCAGCTTGTTTGGGGCTAATTTGAATCGCTTGAGTAAAATCTGCCATTGCTCCCGTTTTGTCGCCTGCAGCCGATCGAGCTAAACCCCGATTGCTGTAAGCTGTAGCATCGTTGGGACTCAGCCGAATTGCTTGAGTGTAGTCTTCAATTGCCTGGGGGTAGTCGCCCAAATCGTAGGAGGCTAAACCCCGCTTAGAGTATGCCTCACCGTCGCTGGGATTGAGTCGCACTACTTGGGTGAAATCTTCCACGGCCCCCCGCTTGTCCCCGATGTCGAGGCGGGCCATACCTCGATTGTAGAGAGCTTTGGTGTGGCTAGGATTGACTTTAATTGCTTGCGTGTAATCCTGTATGGCTTGCTCGGTTGCGCCCATGTCGTAGCGAGCATTTGCCCGCGTGTAGTAAGTTTCCGCATCGCCGGCATTCAGGGCGATGGCTTGAGTATAATCGGCGATCGCCCCTGTTGTGTCACCTTGCTGCGCCTTGGTAACGCCGCGGGCTAACAATTCTTTTGCCCTCCCCGGACTTTGACTCTGCCACAAATAAATTATCAGTGCCGTCAAGATTAAAGCTGCCGCTGTTGCAGCCAATAGCAGCAGTTTGGTTTGGCTTTGTCTTCGCGGTTGACTCCTAGCGTCCGTGATGATTGTGGCTGGCGGCGGCTCAACCTCCAATTTTACGGCGATTTGTTTGAGGTCTGCTAAAACTTCGGCGGCCTCCTGATAGCGTTCCTCGCAGTCAGGGCGCACCATTCGATCGATAATATCTGCTAGCGCTGCCGAACAAGTTGCCCGGTTTCGCCAGGAAATTTGGCTTTTGTTGTTTTTTAAGGCACTCAGTTCGTTGGGTGAGAGTCCCGTCACGGCAAGCTGAGCGATCGTACCTAGAGCGTAGATGTCGCTATTGTAACGGGGGTTGCCGCTCAATTGCTCGATCGGCACGTATAACTCCTGGGCCGCCAAATCCTGTTTTTTTGCCTCATGCCGTTTAACAGAGTTCGGGGAAGTTTGCGACAACAAATGACAGTTAGCAAGTTCCGGGTTAATTTCTTTGTCTAAGCTAAAGTCTACCAATACAAATTTGCCGTCTGACTCGCGCCGGATCGCTCTGTCTGGTTGAATTCTGCGGTGAATGAAACCTTTCTCGTGTATGAACACCAAAATTTCTAATATTTCTGATAGCAGACCAATTACTTGGTCTTCATCCCACGGTTGACCGGGTATTAGTTCTTGACTTAAAGGTGATCCGGCAATAAATTCTTCAATTAAGTATAAACTTTGATTTTCCTCAAAATACGCCAATAATTCGGGAATTTTGTCGTGTTTTCCCAATTTTTCAATTATTTCTGCGTTTCTTTGAAATATAACTTTGACTAATTCTGGGGTTTGCGAACTTGTGCCGGGTAGCCGCATTTCTCTAACCGTGCATTGCGGATACCCGGGACGGTGAGTATCTGCTGCTAGATAAGTTTTTCCCACCTCACTTGAGTCTGTGACTTTAATGATGCGGTAACGTCTGTCTAGAAGTTGACCAATCATGCTTTGCCCTCTACCCTATTAATGTTCCATTATCGCATGAAATTAGGATAGCCAAAAAATTGGCTGAGTAATTTAAGTTTGAGCTGGCCGTGACTCCCTCCCAAAAACGGATACTTGCTTTCCGACAGGAGTCGTGACTCACCCAAAATTTTAGACCCGAGTAGAAGCTCCCCGATTCATCTGTGGAGTCAATCTAAAATCTAAAATCTAAAATCTAAAATCGGCTGACTGAGCAAACGGGCGATCGGATTGGCTATCCAAGTCAAGCGTGGCGGCGACGCTCTTCTAAGATCTTACAAAAAAAATGCTGAAATTGTTTATTCTGTCAATGAGATATGTATAATTTAACAATTAATCTGGAGGTCAGTCAAATGAAGGTACAACTGGTTGAATCCCTAATTCAAGTTATCTTACCTCTGGCAGCCGACGAGCAATTACGGAGCTTAGGAAAAATATTACCAAATATCCCCTATCCTTCGACCCGGAAACTCGGGCAGCTTGCCCTTTCCTGGCGGCTATTTTAATTTTTTGAATGAGGAACCCGAGATTTCTCCTCTCGAAGACATAGAAGCAATTGCCTGATACTCAAAAACAGGAGATTGAGAAAAGTTTTGAATGTGTGAACAATAAAAATGTCTGAATCACTAACAAAAGGAGGAACGATCGCAGCGATCGCCACTGCCATAGTTCCCCAACAAGGCAGCGTCGGCATTGTGCGAGTTTCCGGTTCCGCAGCCTTAAAAATTGCCGAAACTCTGTTTTGCGCCCCAGGACGGCAAATGTGGGAGTCTCACCGCATTCTTTACGGCCACATCCGCCGCCCCAAAACTCAAGAATTAGTCGATGAAGCTTTGCTGCTAATCATGAAAGCACCGCGTTCTTTTACTCGCGAAGATGTGGTGGAATTTCACTGTCACGGCGGCATTATGGCGGTGCAGCAAGTCTTGCAGTTGTGTTTGGAAAATGGGGCGAGATTGGCGCAGCCGGGAGAGTTTTCGCTGCGGGCTTTTTTGAACGGGAGGCTGGATTTAACTCAAGCTGAAAGTGTTGCAGATTTGGTGGGAGCCAAATCGCCCGCTGCTGCACAAAGTGCTTTGGCTGGTTTGCAAGGAAAATTAGCGCAGCCAATTCGCAAATTGAGAACAACTTGTTTGGACGTGCTGGCAGAAATTGAGGCGAGAATTGATTTTGAGGAAGATTTGCCGCCTTTAGATGAAGCTAAAACTTCTTTGGAAATAAATCATGTTTTGGAGGAATTGTCAACAATTTTGGCAACCGCAGATCGTGGAGAATTGTTGAGAACTGGTTTGAAAGTAGCGATTGTTGGGCGGCCGAATGTGGGAAAATCGAGTTTGTTGAATGCGTGGAGTAAGAGCGATCGGGCGATCGTCACGGATTTGCCCGGTACGACGCGGGATGTGGTAGAATCGCAGCTAGTTGTGGGCGGAATTCCGGTGCAGGTGCTCGATACTGCGGGAATTCGAGAAACCGAAGACAAGGTAGAAAAAATTGGTGTTGAGCGATCGCGCGCAGCAGCAAAACAAGCCGATTTAGTGTTGTTGACAATTGACGCGGAATCTGGATGGACAGAGGAAGATTGGGAAATTTACGAACAAGTAAAGCACCGCCAGCTAATTATAATTATTAACAAAATCGACCTAGTAAATACCATCCCTGAACTACCTTTTTCCTCGGAAACTCACCGTATAGTTACCGCAGCCGCAGCCCTCGATCGAGGCATAGAAGACTTAGAAACAGCAATTTTAGATGCCGTCAGCGGGGGAAATTTGCAAGCAGCAAACTCAGATTTAGCAATCAACCAGCGACAAGCAGCAGCCTTAACCAAAGCTAAAATTTCTCTAGAACAATGCACGGATACTATTAGCAACAAATTGCCTTTAGATTTCTGGACGATAGATTTGCGCGGGGCAATTCAAGCATTGGGGGAAGTTACGGGCGAAGAAGTGACAGAATCAGTGCTCGACAGAATATTTAGCAGGTTTTGCATTGGCAAATAGTCATAGGAAAAGAGTAAATTAAATAGGTAAGCTGTCTCGAATTTAAGTTGTATTTTTAGGGCGGGCGTCCCGCCCACCCCACAATAATTTCACTCTTTGTGGAACAGGCATCTTGCCTGTTCTTGAGAATGGTGTAAGATGTTAATTTCATCAAACTTGACTGTAAAATTTAGATGCGCCTGGGCTTAGTGAAGCAATACTACTGACAAATAACAACTAAGTCATTCTTACGATCGAGGTCTTCCCAGACTTGTAATATAAAGCACAGCCTCACCCGCAGGAATACCGAGAACGTCATTGACGCGATCGTCAAAAAAGCCCGCAATACCGCTGACACCCAAACGCAGTTGCATAGCTGCTAAATTCAACCGCTGGCCCAAATGACCCGCGTCCATGTGCAAATAGCGGTAAACTCGATCGCCATATTTTGCTACAGCCCTGTTCAAATCCGCCGTGTGAAATAACAGCGCCCCCGCATCTCTGCCCAAGTCTTGCCCCAAGCACAAAAAATGCAACTCCCTGCGGAAATTTTTAAACCGAATTTGCCGCAATTCTTGAGCTTTCGGAGCGTAATAGTAACAGCCTTCTTCTAACCCATTCACTCCCGAAACAGCAATAAAAGTCTCGATCAAACTTAGATCGAAATAGTCTGGAGAACCGTCTAATCCTTGGTCGATATAGTGCTGGGGCTGGTAAGTAAAATCGAGCATAGCTAGCAGTTCGCCCAAACTCAAAGAAGCACCTGTATAAGCACGGGTAGAACGCCTTTTGAGCATAGTGTTTTCTAAAGTTTCCAGGTTCACTCCCCAAGGAATCGAAGGAGTGACCGTCGAAACTTTAGTACAAAAGGGAAAGTTGTATTTATCCTCTAGTACCCCTTCACTTTCATCAAGTTTCCACCCGTCTGCTCCGGTAGGGTCTGAGTCTAAATGCGTGGCTTTGTGGAGGTATTTTAACAGTTGACCTTCGGAAATTTTCGGGTAATCTGTCGTGGTGTTTCCTGGCAAAGCGGTTTTAAATTTAGGCAAGTTTTGGTCAATATCTAGCAAGTCGGCTAAAGCAAGTACACAAATCGCTCCTTCTTGCTCCGAGTCGATGTACAGTAATTCATTGACAGCTTCGTCGGCGAATCCTCCAATCAGGTGAGGTCGGTAATCGTTGACGGCGCAAGCTAACTCGATATTGCTCAATAAATGGCCGGTGTCTAGAAAAATTCGCCGATAAGCTCGGTCTTCGTAACGCCAAGAAGAACGGAAAAAAACAGTGGTAATGGCGATCGCCAATTGGGTATTTTCTAGCGCTGGCGACTGGAAACAAGCGGCTTGCAATGATGGCCAAACTTGACTGTCCCAAAAATGAACAAGTGAATGAGTTCTGCACTGATAGTTGTAGAGTCCGGCCGGCAACTGGGCAGTGCCGCGGGAGATTAAATAAACCTCTGCTGGGTAGAGTCCACCCGCCGACGGTGCAGATCGCAAATACAGGTAGCTGTCGTCTACCGTCTGCACTTTCGCCGTCAACCCGTAGCTGCACAGCAACAAGCTAGATAACCGATGCCACCAAGCGGCATCGGGATCGGCATCGGCATCGGCATCCTCCGAGGGGTCTTTTAGATAAGGCTTGAGGTCAAAATACGCTCCAATTTTATATTCTTTGAAAGGCACAGGTTGCTCTGTCCAATCGAGCTGTTTACTTTTAGCAGCAATGGTTTCAGGGTCGTATTTTGTCCGTTCGTGGTAGTGCTGAGCTATGGAGAGAGGAAGTTCTGGCATATTTCAGTAGAGGATTCGCTTTGGTTTCTCGATCGATCTTGACATTACTAAGCGTTTACTGGTCGAGCAAGGCAGAAATTTACAAATATAAAAAAAATCTTAGAAAAAATGAGATCGTTGTTACACAAGCTTAACATAAAACAATGCCTAAGTATAAATACACAAATTAATACCCATTAATTACTGTTATGGATTGGCTGCAATAGCTGTCCTCATAAATGGATGAAAATGCAAAAGCTAAGCGCTGAGGAATTGCTCGCTCAGTATGCTGAGGGCAAGCGAAACTTTAACGCCGTTGACTTAAGTGAAGATAACTTGTTTCAAGCCGATTTGGCAGAAATAAATCTTTCTGGTAGCGTTCTGAGGCGAGCTTATTTGCCCTACGGAAATTTGACTGAAGCCAATCTTTATAAAACGGATTTGCAAGATGCTGAGTTGGGCGACATTCAACTTTATCATGCCAACTTGTCGGAAGCAAATTTATCCAGAGCAAATTTATCCAGAGCAAATTTGCGCCACGCCAATTTACAAGGTGCCAATTTGCAGAAAGCGAATTTGCAAGGTGCGGATTTGTACAATGCAGATTTGAGGAATGCGGATTTGAGATATGCGGATTTGAGCCGAGCTAATTTGGAGAAAGCAAAGTTAACCAAAGCTCAATTAGCGGGCTGCAACTTATTTCGATCGCGCTTGGTGGATTTGTCGGAAGCTGAGTGCGATCGCACTACTATCGGGCCCGAAGGATATTGAGGATTTGCAGCAGCTAGTCTAGGGCGTAGGGCGATCGGCTTAATGAGTCGTGAAGCGTAGCTATCCCGTAGGGAATCGCCCTCTTTAACATTTCTTAACATCTATCGACACGGCAGAAAATGTGAGTTACAGTTGTAAAAAACTTATCGCTCCGCAACATTGACAATAAATAACACATTTTGCCACCTGCAAACCGGGTAAAATTTATGAATTCTCCCGACAAAAAAGCAAGAGAACTCCGGCACCAAGAACAAGAACTGCGGAAGCGCGAACAAGAAAGTCGGCTGCGGGAACTAGAAGCCGAAATCGACCGCTCAGTGCCCGAATATCTACGAACGAGCAAGTACGAAGAACCAGACAGCCAAGTTAACGGCAAACTCAAACAGTGGCGCCGAAAAATCCTAGCCGTCGCTCAATTTACAGGCATTGTCATTGCTGTTGTCGTTGCAGTTCGCATAGCATCTTGGCTGGCAACTGCGCTGATGGTTGGAGGGATTGCTTTCATTGCTTACAAAATGTTTGTTGAAGAAAACAGAATTTGAAAATCCCAAGCAGAAAACTATCAGGAAACAGCCATGAGCCTTAAAGTAGAAACTAGCAACTTTCTCAACGATTTAGAGCGAGTAGCCGCCGTCCGCCGAGAAATTGCCGA
Organism: Microcoleus sp. MON1_C5; assembly: GCF_036701875.1. Classification (NCBI taxonomy): domain Bacteria; kingdom Bacillati; phylum Cyanobacteriota; class Cyanophyceae; order Oscillatoriales; family Microcoleaceae; genus Microcoleus; species Microcoleus sp. MON1_C5. The sequence goes on from NZ_JAUBRN010000052.1 coordinate 22,889, forward strand.
TCGCCTCAGCAACATCGCCACAGCCATCAACCAATCAGAATTAGCAGGAGGAGAAGCATCGGGAAAACTAGGTTTAGAAACAGACAACGCTGACATTGATGTCGCCAGTAAAAACTTGCGCCAAGGAGTCTTTCGCCTGCTAGTGCTAGGCGACATGAAACGCGGAAAAAGCACTTTTCTCAATGCCTTAATCGGCGAAAACTTACTGCCCAGCGATGTAAATCCCTGTACAGCTTTGCTGACGATTTTGCGCTACGGTTCCGAAAAAAATGTTACCGTTTATTTCAATGACGGCAAAAGCCCCAAACAGCTCGATTTTAAAAGTTTCAAACAGAACTACACAATTGACCCCGCTGAGGCCAAACGTTTAGAAGAAGAAAAGAAACCAGCATTTCCCGATATCGACTGCGCCGTAGTAGAATATCCCTTACCTTTGCTGGAAAAAGGCATAGAAATAGTAGACAGTCCCGGACTGAACGATACAGAAGCCCGCAACGAATTATCTCTCGGTTACATCAACAACTGTCACGCTATTTTGTTTGTGCTCAGGGCAACTCAGCCTTGCACAATGGGTGAAAGACGCTATCTAGAAAATTACATCAAAAATCGCGGATTGAGCCTTTTCTTTCTGATCAATGCTTGGGATCAGGTGCGGGAAAGTTTGATTGACCCGGACGATCCTGAAGAATTGGCAGAAGCAGAAGGGAAACTGCGGCGGGTTTTTCAAGCTAATTTAGGTGAATATTGTTTAACAGAAGGACACGATATTTACGACGAGCGAGTGTTTGCAATTACCTCACTTAAAGCGCTCAGGTTGCGGCTCAAAAACCCGGAGGCGGATTTGACGGGAACTGGTTTTCCGGAGTTTATGGCGGCACTCAATACGTTTTTGACGCAGGAAAGGGCGATTTCGGAATTGCGTCCGGCGAGGACTTTGGCGCGTCAAATTTCTGCTCGCGTCCGCGAAGCTGTTGGACGCCGACTACCATTACTCGATCGCGATGTCAATGAGTTGAAGGAAAAGATTAATTCGGTTGAGCCAGAGTTTAAAAAACTGACTCAAATTCGCGATGAATTTCAACAAGAAATTATCGGCGTTAGAGATAGTAAATCGCGGGCGATCGCAGATTCTTTCCGCGCCTACGTTCTTAACTTAGAAAATACCTTTGAAACAGATTTTTTGCGGTATCAACCGGATCTGAATTTTCTGGATTTCTTCAGCCAAGGCAAGCGAGAAGCCTTTGAAGCATCGCTCAAACGAGCATTAGAGCAGTACATCAACGACAAATTAGCAGCTTGGACTCTCACAGCAGAACAAGAGATGAATTCAGCCTTTTCACAGCTATCGAAAAGTGCGGCAAATTACGGAGCCTCTTACACGAAAGTGACTGAAAAAATCACAGAAAAACTGACTGGGCAAAAAATACCAGCAGCAGTCAGCAACTCAACCGAAGATAACTCGCCCGCTTGGGCAAAATGGGCGATGGGATTGTTCTCGTTAACGACCGGAAATCTGGCGGGCGTAGCAATGGCAGGAGCGGGTTTTGATTGGAAAAATATCCTGCTTAATTTAATCACTGTGTTGAGCGTCAGTACGATTTTTGCTAGTTTGACGGGGGTTGTTTTGGGACCGCTGTCCTTGGCTTTATTGGGAATCGGTGTTGGGGTTTTGCAAGCAGACGGAGCTCGCAAACAGTTGGTAAAAGCGGCGAAAAAAGAGCTGGTGAAATATCTGCCGCAGGTGGCTCAAGAGCAGTGGCAGCCGATTCACGATGCTGTGAAAGAGTGTTTTGATGTCTACGGGCGGGAAGTGGGCGATCGCATGAATGCGGATATTAATTCTCGGAAAGCTGAGTTAGATAATTTGCTGGAACAAAAGGAATCTCGCGAGATTAATTGTCAGGCTGAATCTGAGCGGTTGAAAAAGTTGGAGGCTGATGTTTCTGCCGAGTCGCAGAGTATTGAATCGGTATATCAAGGTTTCCTAGCATCCGCTAAATGAAATAAAACAACAATATGCAACAACCCGAAATTTATCAAAACCTGACCCACAATCTCCAATCAGCACTGGGTATTCTCGAACTCGACAAAAACTCCCAACTGTATCGAGATACCACCTCAATCTGCGACTATCTGGCCAAACCAACTTTTCAAATTGCTGTCTTTGGCCCGTTTAATTACGGTAAGTCAACTTTGCTCAATGCTTTGCTGGGAAATCGTGCTTTGCCGATCGACCTAGTGCCCACTACAGGTGCTGCCATTTATGTCAACTACGGCGAGGAATTGCGCGCAAAAATTACCCTGAAAGACGGCACGGAAGTTAGCGAACCGGGGACTGATGTTTTGAAACGCTACGCCATCCTTGACGACGCCAGACAAATGCGGGATGATGTGGCCGCCGTGAATGTTTACTGTCCCCACCCTTTCCTGAAAACAGGTGTGGAATTGCTGGATTTGCCGGGAACCAATGACCGGGAAGAACAGGATAATTTGGTTCGGGATAAATTGCTAACGGCTGATTTAGTTGTGCAGGTTTTAGATGCTCGCAAATTGATGACTTTAGGGGAACGGGAGAACTTGAGAGATTGGTTGAGCGATCGCAACATCAACACTGTCGTCTTTGTTGCCAATTTTCTCAATCTACTCGAACCAGACGAACAAAAACAAGTTTACAATCGGTTGTTGTTTGTTGCCGAAAGTTTTCGCTCCAACTTGCCGAACAATATCAGCAATATCTACCGCGTCGATGCTTTGCCGGCTTTGAGGGCGAGGCTTAAAGGAGATGTGGCTGCCGCCCAAACTACAGGAATTGCCACGTTTGAATCGGCTTTGCAAAGTATTGTGGCAGCTCAACAGGAACAACTAGCAGTTAAGTTGCCCAGAATTGAAGCTATAGCTACTAAAATTTGCCAATCTCTCCGAGCCAAAGCGGAGACTGTCGCTGCAGAAATAGCCGCAGCTCAAAAAAAGCACCAAGACAAAATTGAAATTAAACAAAAAGCTGAAAAACTGATATCAAAAGGGTTTTTAGCCAGCGTTTCTGACTTCGAGAGTTGGCTTTACCAGCCCACACTTTTGCAGCGGTATCAATCGGAAATGGCGCTGTCGCTTCAGGAAGGAAGTTTTGATGCGTGGAAGCTAAAATTTCAGCGAGAGGCGTTACATCAGCAGCAAACTATCGCAGAATGGGTAAATAAAGCTTGCGAATTCTTTGAGAAAGAACAGCCGATCGCACTTTTGATTTCGTTTCCTCCATCCCCACAAGTCACCTTACCAGAGCCGCCGCCACCTCCAGCTCAAAAGTCGAGCGACAGCGAAGTGGCTCCAGTGGCGATCGCCACCGGCTTAGGTTGGCTGTTGGGCGGGCCTGTGGGAGCCGCAGTAGTCGGCGGTGCTAGCTATATTTTGAATAAAAGAACTGGGTATGAAAAGCCGCCTGAATCGTCAGAAGCTTATCTAAATCAAGTAACGGAAATTTGCAGCGAGGCTGCTAAAAACTATCTCGCTCGCTTCAGCACCGATACTTTTTCCATGCTGCAACACTACAAGGAAATCGCCGGAAAAGTTATCTGTTTTCAAGACAGCAAAGAGCCGCTACAGACAAATATTCAGCAATACCAGATACAGTTAATCAATAATTTGTTAGAAAATATCGACTCCTGCCTTCAAATGACCAAATCTGTAATTAACGGCAAATGATCCGAACCGACATTGCGGCCAGTACGAATCTTTAAAACACCAATTTCTTTGCTGACTAGAAAGTGATCGATCGGAATATAAGCCAGCGGCATAAAAGTCGGCCAAGTCGGTAAAATGCCAAAGCCCGATCGTGCATTTCGCAGTTTGCCAGTTTTTACCATATTTTTGTAGAACGGCGACCACATTGTGGTATTGAAGTCCCCAACCACAATCAGCGGATTTTTGACTTGGGCTGCATACTCGCCGATGGCTGCTAGCTGTTTATTGCGATCGATAAAATTCTGCTGTTTTATCGGTACAGTCGGATGAACAAGAATCAGAGAAATGATTTTACCTTGAAAATTCACATCTGCAAACAAGCTTTTTCTTTGCTTTGAAAAGGCTTTAACAGAAGTATTTTCTAAAGGCAGCTTGCTGTATATTGCACTGCCAAATCTCTCGGATTCTTGCAGGTTGGAAGAGTAAGGAAAAATCTCGCTTAAGACGGCTAACTCCTTCGCCCAAACTGTGCTAACTTCCACAAAAACCGCGAGATCAGGTTGTTGTGTTTTAACCAGCGATATCACGTCTGAATAGCGTCGGTTATTCGTTAAAACATTTGAATGCAAAATCCGCAAGTTTTGTCCGGGAGTCTCTCCCGCAAAGGCTGGCGCTGGGAAATACCAAGGAACAATTTCCGCCAAGTTAAGGATAATACAAAATGCGCTCACCAGCAACCATATTTTTTTTGAGCGCACGAGAGCGAAGAAGATAAAAATTGGTAACCCAGCCAACAGATATTGTAGTTTAAAATGAGAACTTAACTCAAAAAATAGGTTAAATTCTCCCAAGTAACCTGTTATTGACAAGAGTGCATTTACAATTGCTGCAAGCATAAACCATTTTAAAATTACGTGCTTCAAGCTAATAATTTGGTTATTGCTGTGCAGTAACGCCCATTTCAGCTTAATTTTAAGGTCGTTGGTAATAGGCAATTTATCAACTTCTCTTACCAGTTCTTCTGGCTGTTCCAACTCTCGCCGCTTTTGATAAAATCTCACCAGCAAGCTATCTACCACAAAATAACTAAAATAATTGGCAACAAATCCTACAAACACCAACACACCTAAACCGATTAGCATACCAAAGGAACCGCCGATTTTCCTCAAAGCCGACCAAGTGGCTGCGTCACCTGTTTTACCTGTCGCTACTCTCGCTATTAATAGCATTAAAGTAGGCAATCCGAGCGTGATTATGTTTCTGATGATAGAGTCCATTGTTTATCTTCTCTGCTAAGCTTTTTAAAATGGGGATGTGGGTCTAAATCTCATAAATTTCTAACGGTAAGTTGTCGGGATCTCTGAAAAATGTAAATCGTTTTTCGGTAATCTCGTCCAGGCGAATATTTTCTACTTCTACTTGTTGAGATTTTAAGTAAGCAACTGATGCTTCTATGTCCTCAACTGCAAAAGCTAAATGTCTCAAACCGCACGCTTCAGGACTGTTAACTCTTTCAGGAGGGTGGGGAAATGAAAAAAGCTCAATGGTGTCGCCGTTTCCGACTCCCAAATCTAGTTTGTAAGAATTCCTCTCGGTTCGGAAAGTTTCTTTGATGATGGAACATCCCAATACTTCTACATAAAATTTTTTCGAGGTTTCGTAATCCGAGCAAATAATCGCCACATGATGTATTGCTTTTATTTTCATCTGAATAAAGTTAGTTAGTTTTGTTTTTCTGAGATGTTGCACTATTTTAAATAAGCTTTTTATGAACAGGCAAGATGCCTGTTCCACAAAAAAATTTACTCTTTGTGGAACAGGCATCTTGCCTGTTCTTGAGAATCGTGCAAGATGTGAGGTTTTTTCAAATGCACAGCACGCTATTGACAATTATATTTGACGATCGCAGACTCGGCGAGAAACCCTGGGAAATTCAGGGCGCTCGCCCCTTATTTTCCCTCCCCCAAATCTTAATTAAAAAAATTTCTGCAAAAAAAGTACCCTACTTTGATAAAATGAGAGTTTTGCAGTCAATCACCCAATTTGCATCTCAGGAGACAAGGATTATGGCCCGTATGTATTACGACACCGACGCGAACCTAGACCTCTTAGCCAACAAAACGATTGCTATCATCGGCTACGGTTCCCAAGGACACGCCCACGCCCTCAACCTCAAAGACAGCGGCATGAATGTCGTTGTCGGTTTGTATCCCGGTAGCAAATCTGCCGCCAAAGCAACCGACGCGGGTTTAACAGTGCACCCCGTAGACAAAGCAGCCGCCGCCGCTGACTTCATCATGATTTTATTGCCCGATGAAGTTCAAAAAACTATTTACACAGAACAAATTGAACCGAACCTTTCAGAAGGAAATGTTTTAGCATTTGCTCACGGTTTTAACATTCACTTCGGCCAAGTTGTTCCCCCTGCCAATGTAGACGTAGTAATGGTTGCCCCCAAAGGCCCCGGACACTTGGTGCGGCGGACTTACGAACAAGGGGAGGGCGTTCCGAGTTTGTTTGCAGTATATCAAGATGCTTCCGGTCAAGCGCGCGATCGGGCAATGGCCTATGCTAAAGGTATCGGCGGCACCAGAGCCGGCATCCTGGAAACCACTTTCCGCGAAGAAACAGAAACGGATCTTTTTGGCGAACAAGTAGTTTTGTGCGGCGGTTTGAGCGCATTAATTAAAGCTGGATTTGAAACTTTAGTTAACGCCGGATACCAACCGGAATTAGCTTATTTTGAATGTTTGCACGAAGTTAAACTTATCGTTGACTTAGTAGTAGAAGGAGGCCTCGCCAAAATGCGCGACAGCATCTCCAATACCGCAGAATACGGCGATTTAACTCGCGGCCCCCGCATCGTTACGGATCAAACCCGCGCCGAAATGCGGAAAATTCTCAGCGAAATTCAATCCGGCCAATTTGCCCGCGAATTCGTTCTCGAAAACCAAGCCGGCAAACCGGGCTTTACCTCCATGCGCCGTCAGGAAGCAGAACATCCTATTGAAGAAGTTGGTAAAGATTTGCGAGCTATGTTTAGCTGGTTGAAAAAGCAGGCCTAATCAATTTGAGATTTGAGATTTTAGATTTTAGATGGGAAGACCAATCTAAAACAGTCCTGGAGGCATAGCCTCTATCTGTAGGGTGTGCAATGCACACCTTACTGCTTTGAGGAAAATCTAAAATCTCAAGTTTAATCGATTTGAGATTGGAGGAAAAATCTCAAATCTACAATCTCAAATCGTCATGTTTGGTTGTGATTCCCTTAACCCAACCTACAAGAACATGGCTAGGTATTGTTAGATAAACCCAGTTTCTCGCTGGTAGCTCAAAACTATCGACTGGGACTAGGGGTTTTTTCCAAGTTCTCAATCTCCTTATCCCTTTGCTTGTTTGAATCTTTCGGCTTCACCCACGAAGGCCACAACCCGACGAAGAACTTTCGGCTTGCCACGCTAGTATCTCTTACAGGTTTGGGGAGAAAAGTTAAAGTGTCACCGTAAAGGGTAAACAGGGCTACAAACAGAAGCAATAGCGGGATAAGATTTTTTTTAGGCATCGCAGTTTGGGAGTAGAGTTTGTGAAAGCGCTTTGTTATATTTTGCCCTTGCACGGACAAAAAATATCAGAGACAGCTTAAGAAGAAAATCCAGCCCTGGGGGGTAAGGGGCGTCGCCTACAACAGGAAAGCCGGCTAGTCGCAATATGATGCCCCCTCGAACTACCACTACAAAGACCTTTATTATAGGTGTTCGAGCTGACATCAGATTATTAGCTAATAACTAATAGTGGTAAGGTTCGGACTGCGAACCCTACATAATTATGTTCTGGGTGGAGAACTCAAAAAAATACTATGGTTTTTTGGCGCTTACCTACTTAACGACTAATGACTAATCACTACTTATTCCCTTGAATAAAAGTTTGCACTACTGTATGAATTTCCGGGGAAATTTCTGTTACTAGCCGCACCGGGATTGCCGATGTAGAAGCAAATTGCGCGTATTCTGGTGTTAGAAAGACTGCATATTTGTCAGCTTCAGCAGTCAGTTGAGCGACGGTAGCCAAACTTACAGCTTTAATATAATTGCGTATGCTAAAAGCTTGGTCGCCGACAACTTCATCGCCGGTAATTACTGTGCTCGGCCTACGAACTTGGTGTAAAGTTGTACTGGGATCTTTGACGCTTAAGTGGGTTCCTCCTACAAAACCGACTAGCCATTTAGGAGATGGAATTTTCGGAAAGCCGGCAATTTGTTCTGCTAAGGCGGGAGTTGTTTTGTCTGCGGAAGATGCTACTATTAAGGTAGGAATTTGAATTGCACTTAAACCAGTTTCTCCAAATAGTAATGATGCGATCGGATTCATGGCGATCGCCCTTTTAATCCTCGCATCCCGCAATTGATACCGTTCTTCGGGCAATCCGGCCGCCGCGCACTGAATGCCTTCGCCCAAGCTGAACCCAATCAAATCCCCCTGACACCGCTGTTTGAGTCCGCTCAATTGCAGTTCGGCGCCGGCCAAGGACAAGGCTGTAGCGCCGCCAAATGAATAGCCAATTATTACGGCTTGGTCGAGCGCGATTTTCCCCTGCAAATTATCATCAGTTTGGTTCAATTTTGTCAGCTCGTCGAGTACAAAACTGATGTCTTTGGGACGGTCTAAAAACTCTTGAGGAGCTAGCAAAGGACACTTACCCGCCATCGCAGCATTGGTATTCGTCTCGTTGCTGCCCGGATGTTCTAAAGCTGCTACTACATAGCCGTGAGACGCCAAATGCTCGGCTAAGTAGCGCAAATCCGTGCGGACGGAACCCAACCCGTGAGAAAAGACGATCGTCGGTTTGTCGGCTGTCGCAGCTTCCGACCAGTACACATCAACCGGAATAGGTCGATTGCGGGCGCTATCGTTCAAATCTAGCGCCCGTACCTGCACCGAATTAGGGCCGGGCTGGGTTGGATCGAAAGGCAGGTTAAACGCGGGTTTAACGGGTGCTAACTGAGGTGCGATCGCCTCCATAAAGCGCTGAGTTTGCCAAAAACTTGCGTTCATATTTCCCAAAACTGTGAAAGCTCGATCGAGATCCACCACGACCCGCGAGCTTGGATAAGATTCAATGAAACTCAATACCGATAAGCCTTTCGGCGCGTTTGCTCCCAGCAGCAGAGCCGATCGCAGCGCTTCCACACCCCCACCGTCGCGCCTGGGTATCACTGTAGTCAAATCCGTCAGGATGCCAGTGCCGATGCCCGTATTTAGCAAGTTGCTCAGGCCGACTACATTTAGGGGAATTTTCGCTTGCAGCGCCCGAAAGATTTTACTGCGCTGTTCGTCAGACAGGAGATTGGCATAAGCTTGCAGTCTGGCGGGGACTTTTCCTGTTTCTGCGAGTTCGCGCAAATCCGCAACCGATATTGACGATTCTAAAATACCTTTGCGGACAACAACCGTTTCTGCAGCTTTTACAGGAGATGTCGTGTCGCTGAAAGGATTAATCGAAATCGAACCCAAAACACTCGCTACTGAAGAAAACCATCTGAAATTTGGTCTGATGCTCATTTTTACCTTATTGAACTAGAGAGGATAGATCACCATATTCTCAAAATTCTCCCAGATACCGAGAAATTGTCCTAGATGCCGAGAAATTGTCTCCATCGGGGCGCGATCGTCAAGGCCTCTACGCATATTTACTTGCCGATCGCACATTCCGTACCTAAGTGCACTTCTTGTGCGGGTGCTAATGATGATCAGTTGAAGGATTTTTTAATCGACCTCCCAAAAAATACAAACTTCGCGAGTGAAAAGAGCGATCGGCTCTTAACTGTAAGGTTTTCTTTGTTGGGTAAATCCTATACTCCTGGAACTTCACAATTATCCACCTTGAAAAATCTTCATAATTTGAGTCTAAAAAGTGAAGGGGAATTTAAGCCGACCACATTTGTAAATATTGATACCAAATGCCAGAAATGCTTCATTAATTAGGGGAAGTGATTGTGGAGCCAATTAAATATGGAAGTAAAAGCGAGCTGCGAGAAATTATTAAGTAGAATTGCCCACCAAAGAAAGATAGCCATTTATATCACTTCCGGTGGCACTCATATATCATAGCAACGGAGGGCACAGCAGTGCTGTGCCCCAGCCCAAAATAATCATGAGCGGTCGCGACAGATGTACCTATCGCCCGATTAATTTTTCGTAAACAGCACGGCGTGTGTCCTGACTGGGGGTAATATTAATTTTGATGCTACCCGATTTGATATTACTTAAACCACTAAGCCAAATTGCGGTAAGGGAAAGATTCAAAATAGAGTCTATCGATTAGCTATCAAAGTGTTGCCTAAAAACTATGTACAGCGATCTAGTGTATGTCCGAACCGCGCAAAGGTGCGGAAATTTTCCTCGCAATTCCGTTGGATTAGAATTAAATATAGGACTTACACAATTGTCATAAATAGGGAGGTTAAATTTTAGGTATGTAGTTGCGCTTGTGCGATCTTAGCTTAGGAAAGAGCGAGTCTAGGGCAACTACATACCTTTGTTTAATTTGCCACTTGGCTTGAGTCCTAAAACATTAACCGCAGATGAATGCAGATTCATAACATCATCGGCGGTGAAAATCTTCCTCAAGATACAGGAAAATAAACAACCAGCATCGAAATATTTTGGTGAGTCCGGGCTAGCGCTTCTGGTTCTTTGAGAGTTCCCGGTTTTTCCCACAATTTCTGTTGCTGAGAAAGTGTTGTTAAAATCAGCAAATCGTGTTCTAACAAATTCTGCGAAACTAACTTGATAAAATTTCCCTGCACCCGATTTACTGGTATCTCAGAAAGAATTTCCACCTCCGCCGCACTTTTGTTGCTTTTTTCCCGTTGTGTCGCCACCAACAACACTTGCAAACTCGCCTTAAGTTCCTCTGCCAAACTCTTAGCAATATCCACGGTTTCCTGAAACCCAAACCGACTCAACTCGCTGTCAGTTACCGCCAAAATAACTCTGGCTGTATTCTGGAGAGGATCGGGAAATCGAGCAATCAGTACGGGTACGGGCGATCGCCTTACTATATTGTCAATGATGCTGCCAAAAAAATTGTCGCGAGTCGTAGAAAATCCCTTCCAACCGCAAACTATTAAACTAGCCTCGCGTTCGGTTGCACTCCGCAGAATTCCGCGATCGATCGCATCATCTATCCTCGCGATCGGTTCAACCGCACAAGCAGCCGCATGGGCGACAGTTTCCGCAGCCGTCAAAAGTTGAGTTTGTTGCATTTTATCTGCCGGAGAAATTGCTTCCCCGCGATCGGATAAAATATGCAGCGGCAGCAAAGTTCCCTGATATCTTTTTGCTAATATCAAAGCCAAACGCAGCAAATTATCTTCCGTATTCGGATTAGCAACAGGCACTAAAACTCGCTCTCCCCATGAATGCTTTCCCGAAGTAGCAGTCGGCAAACTCGACCCCGGGTGCTGCATTTCTTGACCCCACCGAGATACAATCCAAGGAGAAGCGACACAAGTTACTAAAATCATGGCAATGATGCCGTTCACCGTTACGCGATCGACCAATTTAATTTCAAAAGCAACCGTAATCGCAGCCAAAGTAGAAGCAGCTTGAGCACCAGAAAGACCGAACATTACCATAATGTTCGGAAACTCAAAACCGAATAATTTCCCCGGTATCCAAGCTGCCAAAAACTTACTCACCACCTCGGCTAAAATCATCACCGCCGCCACCAACAAAGACTGCGGCTGCTTCACCAAAATTAGCGGGTCAATTAACATCCCCACCGAAATCAGAAAAAACGGTACAAAGAGCGTATTGCCAATAAACTCAATCCGATTCATCAGCGGACTCATTTTGGGAATAATTTGAGTAATGGCAATTCCCGATAAAAACGCCCCAATAATTGCCTCAATCTCAATTAGTTCTGCTGCGTAAGAAACTAAAAATAGGGTAGCCAATACAAATATAAATTCAGCATTTTCGTCGTGTCCGAATTTCTTAAAAAACCAGCGACCGATTTTGGGCACTCCCCACAAAGTAGCAAAAGTGTAGATAGCAAGAGAGGGAATGAGAACCAGCCAAAAATCTAGAGTGAGATTTCCTTTGTAAGCTTTGACAACAATTGCCAGCACCAACAGTCCCAACACATTCGTAATTAAAGTCCCCCCCAAAGTCGCAGTAATAGTCTGAGTTCGCATCAATCCCAATTTTGTGAGAATTGGCAGCGCTAAAAGCGTGTGCGTAGCGAAACAAGAAGCAATTAAAATTGAAGCCAGCCAGCTATATCCCAACAGCAGCATCGCTCCCGTCCCCAATATCATCGGTAACGAAAAAGTAGCCAGCCCAAATATGACAGCTTTGTCCGCATTGAGTTTGAGGTCGTCGAGGCTAGTTTCCAGTCCCGCTAGGAACATCAAAAACAGCAATCCTACTGTACCTAACAAAACAATAGTAGCGTCCCGTTGCAGCAAGTTGAGACCGTTTGGTCCGACAATTACGCCAGCAATAATTAAACCGACTATCCCCGGTAGCCGCAAGCGCTCAAATAACAGGGGCGCGATTAGCATGATTGCTAAAAGAAGCAGAAAAACGGGAACGGGAGCGGTAATCGGCCCGGAAGTTAACATAAAAAATTTTCCCTAAATATTGGCAGCGAACTGCTACCATATTTAAAATAAAACAATCAAAATATCTATCAATCTAAAGAAGTATTATCAAAGTTTTACAGCGTAATTCTTAATAAGTAGGACTGGGCGGGAGAAACCCGGTTTCTTGGTAAAACATGGGTTTGATGACGAAAAATTTATGAAAAAAGCCGGGTTTCTAGTTCCCCGCGTACAAGTCCTGATTGGGAATAATACCCAGAAAAAAGGGCAACGTGCTTTTATCCCTTGCTCTTCTCTATTTAAAATCTAAAACCGGGAAAGGTTTCGCCGCTTCCATCTGCGCCGCTAAAGCAATTAAAGTTGCTTCCGCCGCCGGTCGCCCGATAATTTGAATTCCCACGGGCAAACCGTTGTCATCTAAAATGGCAGGAAGTGCGATCGCAGGCAAACCGCTAGCATTAAATGGCGGACAAGGAGCAATCCAATTAATAATCCGCTGCAAAGTTTCTTCAAAACTCAAATCCGCCCACTCCCCAACCTGGATGGGGGAGTGCATATAAGTCGGCAAAACTAACACATCAAATTTTTCAAAGAATCCCACAATCCGCCGTGAAATCACCTGCATTTGATTCACCGCCCGCAAATATTCCCCAGCCGAAATAGTTCTTTCTAACAGCCAGCGATTCATCGGTTCCAAAGCAGAACCTGGAATGCCGCTTGCCGCCGCCCCTGACTGCCAAATTGCGATAAACGGTTCGATTAAACCCGTAAAATCTGGGCATCCAGGTTCGACATCATGTCCCAAATCTGTCAATAATTTTACTGTTTCCAGTACCGCTTGCTGACAGGTAGCCGAAGCCTCGCCGACAGGGGAAATAGTCGTAGAAAAGGCAATTCGCAGTTTGCCCAACTTTTCACGGGAAGCCTCTAAAAACGTCGGATTTGAATCTGGTAGCCAGTACGGATCGCCTGTTGTGTAGCCTGACATTACATCCAAAAGTGCGGCGGCGTCAGCTACAGTTCGCGCCAGGGGGCCGTTGACAGAAATGCCGCTGAGGTAATCTCCGACAGGTGCCCAGGAAACTCGCCCCCGCGATGGTTTAATGCCCACTAAACCGCAGCAGGAAGCTGGGCCTCGGATCGAACCGCCACCGTCTGAACCTTGGGCGATCGCACACAAACCGGCTGCTACAGCCGCCGCTGAGCCGCCGCTGGAACCTCCCGGCGTATAGTCTAAATTCCAGGGATTGCGCGCGGGCGGGAAACCTTCGGGTTCAGTGTAAGGTAATGAGCCAATTTGAGAGGTGGCTGTTTTGCCCAGAATGTTAAATCCCGCTGCTTTGATCCGCCATACTACTGACTCGTCGTAGGCAGAGATGTTACCCAACAAAGCCTGAGTGCCGTAGGTACAGGGAACGCCCGTAACTGGTGTCAAGTCTTTAATGGCGATCGGCACTCCGAAAAAAGGTGGCAATTCCTGTGGCTTGTTTAATCCAGCTAGTTTTTCGGTTTGAGATTTAGCTAGGGCGATCGCCCGCTCTGCCGTTACAGTAAAATAACTGCCCAGCTCAGGGTTTAATCGATCGATCCGTTCCAAGTAGAGATTGACAATTTCTAAAGGCGACACTTCCAGGGTGCGGATCGACTCCGCCAACTCCAGAGCTGGAGTAAAAGCCCGATCGACAGAATTCATCGGTTTAAGTCCTTAATAGTTGGATGAAGTATCAATTTATACTGCGTAAGTGCGGAAAACTCTTTCCATTAAAAAATTTATCCAAAAATGTGGGAAATCCATATTTGGTCGTAGAGCGATAGTGAGCGCATCCTCCTATTGGCAGAATATTTCCTTTGTATTGCACCAGTAGAAACTGATCTTGCGATAGACTGAGGAGAACAGTTAAGCTTTTGTGCAAGAGGCCCACAATGGCGATCGGCATTGTCCAACTCCCACAAATCATCTGTTCGAGTCAGCCTTCTCACCAACTTAAGGTAGCGCATATGACACAGCAGCATCCGCCAGCTCCTCGCCCGCCCGTACCCGGAGCTCCCCCCCTGCCAGGAATACCCCGCCCTCCAGCTCCAGGGATGCCCCCCAGAGCAGCAGGAATGCCGCCCGCACCGCCGCCCGCACCAGCACCAGCACCAGCACCGCCGCCGCAATCCTTCGCCACACCTAAAAGCCCGAGCTTTAGCAGCGGCGGATCTCCGACTTTGAAAGAGCTAGTCCTCCGAGCGAAAGACGAAGGAGTATCCGACCTTCACCTCGGCGTAAACGAAGTGCCCCGCTTCCGCACGCGGGGCGAAATTGCCGACATCGGCTATCCACCAACAGATTTAGATACGTTTTTTGGCTGGTTGCGCGAGTGCATGAGCGATGAAGAAATTGAAATTTTCCAAAAAACCCTAGACTTTGACGGCGCTTTCGACTTCGGGTTCGTGCGGATTCGGATCAGTTGCATGGACTCCTTAGCCGGGCCGGCGATGGTGCTGCGGCTAATTCCTGCCAAAATAATGACACTGGAGGAATTGAAGCTGCCGGAGGTCTTTAAGAAAATATCCGGCTACCACAAAGGGCTGATTTTGGTGACGGGTCCGACAGGTTCGGGTAAGTCTACCACCTTGGCTGCGATGATCGACTACATCAATAAGAATAAAGCCTACAATATCATCACGATCGAAGACCCGGTAGAATTCGTACACGAAAGCAAAAAATCCTTGATCAAGCACCGGGAAGTCGGCAGGCACACCCTGAAGTTTATGAGCGCTCTCAAAGGCGCTCTGCGGCAAGACCCGGACATGATGCTAGTAGGAGAAATTCGGGACAGAGAGACGGTGGAAATCGCCCTCAAAGCCTCTCAGACCGGTCACTTAGTTGCAGGAACCCTGCACACCAACAGTGCGATTAAAACTCTGAACCGGATTCTGGATATGTTCGGGCCCGAAGAACAGGAGGCCATACGGGTTTCACTTTCCGAATCCCTAGTGGCAATTATTGCTCAACTGCTGTGCAAAACCACAGACGGCAAGCGGGCTGCTTTCCACGACGTTTTGATCAATACCGATGTGGTTAAGGAATACATTCTGAAGGGCCAGAATGAGGAAATTAATCAAATCATGATCAAAGATACTTATGAAGGCATGACGACGATGAATAAGTCGCTCTACGGCCTTTATCAAGAAGGTCGGATTACTGAAGAACTTTGTGTAGAGAACTCGCCGTACCCGAACGAAATGGCTCAGATGCTCCGAGGTCGAGTCTAAAGGTCGAGTGTTAACAGTTAACTGTTAACAGTTAACTGTTAACTGTTAACTGCTATTGGTGTACTGAATTGAAAGTCGATCGCCCGATTTTGCCAGAAATTTTCAAAGGCATTGCGCTGTTTACACCAGGGGGAGACTTAATCTATTGCATAGACCCCCACAAGCAAACTCGGTGGCATTTGCAGTTGTGCGTAGCTCTACAGGAGATCCTCGGTTTGTCGGAACCGCCGCATTTTCTGATACCTTGCTACACGGCAACCGTTGACTCGTGGCTCGATCCAGGCGATCGGCAGGTGCGGGTTGCTGCCGAGGCTTACCCCCCTGTGCTGCGACATCAAACGCTGCTGAACGCCATTTTTGGGACTGGCGACTTAGTGTGGCATCCCCGGAGCGAAGAAATGTGCGAACCGATGGCAATCGCTACTTATCACGAAGAATTCCCCGAACTTTGGGAAAATCACGACTTAGTTGTACAGTATGCCAGCCCCGAAGCTCGATCGGAGTGGAGCAGTTCGATCGTAACTCCCTTGGGCTTTCCGGCATTGCAGCAGACTCGGCTTCCCAAACCAACAGCACTCACCCCACCGCCACAAACTCAAGGGTACGTTTTGCGTCTGTTTGTTTCCGGCAGCAACCCCAGCACCGAACGCACCCTCGAAACTTTACACCAGTTTTTAGAGCAATGCCTCGATCGTCCCTACACTTTAAAAGTAATTGATGTTTTGAAACATCCAGACCAAGCTGAGGCAGATCAGATTTCAGCAACTCCTACTTTGATTAAAATCTGGCCGAAACCCGTGCGACGAATTGTCGGCGAATTGAATGATGATGAAAAAATAGTGCGGCTGCTGAGCTATTCGGAATTTTAGATTGGGGCGAGGATTTTTGCGATTATTTAATACGGGCGATCGCGGTTTTAGTAGCGATGGAATTAACAACATTTAGTAATTCAGTCCTGGACGCAAAAAGTGGTTTGGCGTTCTACTTATATCGGTTAGGTGTTCTTGGGCCGTACACCCTAAATATAGAGGTACTGCATCCAGGAGTGAATTGCGGGTGAGACACTGCACCCACCGCGAATAATTAGGGTAACTTACTTGGCTTGAAAATTGTGGTAAGGTGCGCCGAAGAGCACCCTACTTTACCACAATCAATCTGGCAATCAGGAGAATTGAAAACCGTGCCTGAAGTAAAAAAAGTCGATCGACTTACTCAGGCAAACAAACCTCGGGAGCGCACAAACTGGGGAAATCCAAAGTTGTGACTTCCAGCGTATCCAACTCTATTCTCCGAATTACATGATTGTTCGTATCAGCAACAAACAAATGAGGCCCGATCGCACTCAACCCTGAAGGTTCAAAAAATCGAGCCTTGAGACCTTTAGCATCAACCAAACCTGCTGTACCATCTCCAATCATTGTTCTGCACGTACCGCCCCGGTGGTCGATCCGTTTAATTTTGTGATTGTAAGTATCAGCCACCCAGAGGTAATTTTGAGCGTATTCAACACCCAAACAGTGCTGCAACCTGACCTCATCACCGCGACCATCTTTATCCCCAAAACCAAACAATTCACCGCTACCGCAAACAGTGCGAACCTTCGGGTCTTCATCTATACCCACAGCACGAATCGAACTAATTTCGCTGTCGGCAACAAACAACTCCGATCGATCCGTAGCGAGGCCGCTGGGCTGAGAAAAAGCCGATTCTGCAAGATTCCCGTCCACACAGGATTCTCGGCCAATACCCGCATAAGTGCCGATCGTGCCAGTGTCTAACTGCATTTCCCAAATTTGGTGGGAACCCGCCATTGCAATAAAAAGTCTATTTCCAACTCTTTCTAAATCCCAAGGCGAATTCAATTGCGTTTCTAAACCCTTGCCGCTGCGGGGTGAAATTTCGTGACTTTGTTCGCCCGTACCAGCAATAGTTTCTACCCGTTGAGTCGTAAAATCAATCTTTCTGAGAGCATGATTTTCCGTATCAGCAACATATAGAATTTGAGTTTCTGCATCAAAAGCCATACCTTGAGGTGCAAAAAACTCAGCCTCTTCAAAGTCCCCATCAGTTAAACCCGGTTTGCCACTACCGATGACGTGCAGCACCTCACCTTCGAGGGTGCTGACAACAATCCTATTGTGTCCTGAATCGGCAATAAATAAGCAAGAACCGACTAAGTTTTGTATGACTGAATTAGCAGGCCCGGGCAATACAGTTTCATCTACAGATTCATTTTCCTGGCTCATTTCGCCCAAAAGCGCGACCTGTTGGTGAAGATGTTTTGCCTCCGTTGCAGCGATCGCAAATGCCAGCACTTTACCGGGAAAAGCCAGCGGTGTTGATACAGGTTTGCGCTGTTTTTCTAAGCTAAAACGGAGTTGTTTAAATTTGAGTGCATTTTTATCTTTGTATTCAGCAATTAACTTGCCAACTAACTCGTCAAGTGCTTCTCTATTGCCTTCGCCGGAAACAAAGCCGACGACATAACTTTCAGGATCGATCACCATTAAAGTCGGCCAAGCGCGAACCGCGTAGCTTTGCCAAACTTTCATGCCGCTGTCTACAATTACCGGATGTTCGATATCGTAGCGGAGGATAGCTTGGCGGATGTTTTCTACTTCTTTTTCGTTTTCAAATTTTGCCGAGTGAACGCCGATAACCGTGAGGGAATCTTTATATTTTTGTTCGAGGTATTTTAAGTCTGGGAGGACGTGCAAGCAGTTGATGCAGCAGTACGTCCAGAAGTCGAGGAGGACGACCCTGCCTTTTAGAGATTCAATGGATAAAGGTTTGTCGGTGTTTAACCAAGGGTAGTTTCCGGGGAATTCTGGTGCTCTGACGCGAGGCATGGCATCTCCTGGGTAGAACGTGAGTGATTTTTTTACTTCTTTAATTTAGCGGGAAGTTTAGCAGGATGGGAAGAAAGCTGATTAAACCAGGGTTTTTGCAGACAGCGAAGATAGCTGTGGCACAAGAGGGGGGCGAGAGAGGATGGCGAACTCGTCCACTCATAACAATGTATACTTGATCTGGTATCCTAAAAATCCTCTTGCCAAAGCACTTTCGGCTAAGCCAGAATTGCACAAAGAGGTTTGACAGGCGATCAATTACCGACGGCACTCTACGCGATCAAATTTCTGAGGAAACAAACCCTCATGGCGGAGGGTTGCGTGCATGGCCGTAAACGGCAGCACTTAAAATAGTAGATGTCCCCACGAAGGTTTCACTATTCTGTACTTTTGATAAACACATTCTGCCAGAACAGGAGTTCACAATGGCAAAAGCCCCAAAAATACCACTCGAACCAGAGATTACAGATAAACAAAGAGAAGCTGCAGAAGCAGAAATTCGGGAAAAGCAAAAAACTGTTGACTATGACACAAAAGAATATCCAGTGGAAGTGCTGGTCCAGAAATATAGAGATGGGCTAGAGGAAGACATCAGCGAATTGTATATACCAGACTATCAACGAGAGCTAATTTGGGAAGAAACTCGGCAGTCAAAGTTTATTGAATCTATCTTTCTCGGGCTACCCATACCCTATATTTTTGTTGCTGACTTACGACCCAAGAAAGAAGATGATGAGGATGATTTAGCTCGGCTAGAAATTGTTGATGGAACCCAACGTATCCGTACTTTAGATAGATTTCTAAGTAACGAGCTAAAGCTGTCTGAATTAGAAAAACTAAGAAATCTTAACAACTTCAAATTCAGCGATTTACCGCTGGCAAGACAGAGGCGATTTAACCGAGCTACCATTCGCATGATTGTGCTAACGGAGAAAGCTGATGAAGAAACCAGACGCGATATGTTTGAGCGTATCAATACTGGTAGCGTCCAACTAAATGACATGGAGAAGCGTAGAGGCATATCTCCTGGCCCGTTTGTCAATCTTCTTGAAGAACTAGCCAAAACTCCCAAATTTATTAAACTATGCCCCTTGTCGGAGGCACTTGTCCGCAAACGGGAACCAGAAGAATTTGTCCTTCGTTTTTTTGCATATTTAAATAATTATAAAAACTTTGACAAACGAGTTAATGAATTTCTTAATGAATATCTAGAAGAACATAACCATAATGGAATTAACCAAGATGGTATGCGCTCTGAATTTCATACAATGTTAGACTTTGTTGAAAAATACTTTTCCAATGGCTTTAGCAAATCAAAAGGTCATGTTAAAACACCAAGAATTCGATTTGAGGCAATTTCTGTAGGTGTTGCACTTGCCTTAAGAGAAAAAAATGATCTTGTGCCAAAGTCAATGAAATGGATTGACTCACCAGAATTCAAGGAATATACTACTTCTGACGCAAGTAACTCCAAACCTAAAGTAATTAAGCGTATTGAATACGTTCGCGATCAACTTCTCGGTAAAGCATGAGTAGCACATTATTTCAGGACTTCAATGAACGTTCTAAAGAAGTAAGCAAATATTTTATGTTCTTGAAGAGTTTGGAGCAGGGAACTACTCAATTAAGTATGCAAGGTCAGGGAGGAATTTCTAAAATCAAAGAAATTGATTCGGAGTTAATTAAGACGTTAAAAGCTAGTGGTTTTCTGTTGCTCTATAACCTAGTGGAATCAACAATGCGAAACGCGATCCAAGCAATATTTGATGAACTCCAAGGTCAAAGAGTTTCCTACGACCAAATTAGACCTGAACTTAAAAAAATAGTCCTCAAGAACTTAAAGAAGCGAGATCCTGACAAAATATTTTCAAGCATAACAGCTATTTCCATTGACATTATTATTGCTGGTTTTGATAAAGAAGATCTTTTTTCGGGAAACTTGGATGGTAGAAAAATACGAACGACGGCAACTGAGTATGGATTTTTACATAGAACTGACTCTGTTAAAACTGGTGACGGAATAGATTTATTGATAATTAAGTCAAATAGAAATGATTTAGCACATGGCTTGAAATCTTTTGCAGAGGTAGGAAAAGATAAAACTGCAGATGAGTTATTAGAAATTAAGAATAAGACGGTCAGATATTTAAGGCAAATACTGCAAAATATTGAACAATATTTATCAAATCAAGACTACTTGGATTCATCTATTGTAGGCCCTCCGTAACTAAACTCTTCAATATGATTGAGGATGCTTTGGGCTATAACTTGGCCAAGTTTGACAGGCACAGCATTGCCAATCAATCGCCCTACTATATCGATCGCCACTGGTTTATCAGGGTCTACAAACTGATATGCTGGTGGAAAAGTTTGCAATAAAGCTGCTTCTCTGAGAGAAATAGCCCTATCTTGTTCCGGATGACCAAATCGACCATTACCAAAACCAAAACACTGTGTAGTAATAGTTGGGCTAGGTTTATCCCACTCCATTCGACCATATACTCCCGGATAGGTTTTACCACTCTTTTTTAGGTGGCATTCTGCAATTAAGTTTTGAGGCCAATCTCGCCAAGTTCCTCCAGGTTTGGAAGCACGAATACGACGCTGATTTAATTCAGAAAGTTTACTACATCTATGTAGCCAATCTTTTTTAGAAGCTTGACCCGCAGAAAGGGGTTCAAGGTGTTCAATAGTTTGTCGTACTGTTTTGTATTGTTCTAGGTGATGTGTGGCGGGAATTAAGTTAATTTTACCAAATTTTGAAGCAAGTAAGACTAATCGCTTTCGAGATTGCGGAATTCCATAATCTAAACAGTTAACTTCATAAGACTCAAAGCAATAATTTAATTTTTTCAACAGGTTAATAAATTCATCAAAAACTGAATGATGTTTTAACTGAAGCACATTTTCCATAGAAATAACCTCTGGTTGGCATTCTTCAATCAGACGAGCAAAATCGCGACCTAGTTTCCACTTCAATTGTTGATCGTTGTAGCGTCTTGAATAACTTGAAAATGGTTGACAGGGAGCGCATCCTGCTAAAATGTTTATACTACTGGTAGAAAAATGTTCTGCCAAATCAGAACCGGTGATATTTGCGACATCTTGTAATATAAATTTTGCTTTGTTGTTGTGTTCGTATGGAAATTTACACGCGGGATCGATATCATATCCAGCTTTGACTGGAAGACCTGCTTGTTCAAACCCATGCGTTAGCCCTCCAGCACCACAAAATAAATCTACTGTAGAGATGCTTCTAGTCATTAACTCCCTCTTGTTAGGATACCCGACCCAACAGGGTAGTCTAGCGTATTTGACTACGAACTACAAGACAGCAAGTTAGCACATTACTTTTACTGATTGTACCTCATGCGGTTGAAAACCGCTCTATACCCGACTGGTAAATATTATACCGGGCGATTAGAAATCGCACAGTTTACGGGAACACAAACGAAGTCCGCCTGCGCGCGTTCTCAAGAGTCCGCCTGCGCGGACTTCGTTTGTCTAGGCGCTGTTTTTTCTCCTAACAGCAACCGCCGCCGTTATAATGCCAAGTCGAATCCGTAATTAACACCTTATCCGGCATTAATCCGCCCAACTTCCCAGCAGTTTTATCGCACACCGCCGCCGGAACTCCCCGCTGCAAAACGTGACCCGCCCCGTCATCAAACAGCTCTTCAGACCCCGCATAAATAGCAGTCTTGCCAGTAAAAATGCAAGCTCCATCATCCGGTACAGGCACTTTGAAAGACACCGAATCCAGGCTTTCTAACAGCAAATCCGCATCCAATTGATAATTGTGTTTGTCCAGCAATCGGTAAGGCCTTCTCGCCCGCACTTCCACTTGCCCAAAACCAACGTCTACAAGGTGTTGAACGTATTCTTCGTATGTCAGAGCACCCGACAAACACAGGGCGCGCAAGCGATCGTCTTGCTTCAAATGCTGCGGAATTGGCCGAGTTGCGATCGGATCGCTCATCAACAATCTGCCACCCGGTTTTAACACCCGATAAGTCTCTTTTAATGCTTTAGCTAAATCTGCTGGTTCAAAGATATTAAACAAGCAGTTTTGAGCGACAACATCTACAGAAGCATCCGGCACTGGCAACGCAAAAGCATCGCCTTCACGAATTTCTACAAAACTCGCATCAAACCAATCATTTTCTTGGGCCGCAATTTGCAAGTTTCGTGCAGCCGCATCTCGCATTGCTGGAACCGGATCGACGGCAATAACCGCTCCTTTGTGTCTAGAAAAATATGCAAATTGTAGTGCTTCCAAGCCGCCGCCGACGCCGACATAAAGCACGAAGGGATTGCCGACAAGTTCGGCGGCGTGAACGGTTGTGCCGCAGCCGTAATTCATTTCTTGCATTTGTTCGGGAATTTTTAATCCTGGCAATTGCAAGGGACTGCTTTGGACGCAGCAAAGTCCGATTTGGGGTGTTTCGGCAACATCACTGTAGAATTTGGCTGCTGTTTCGAGGTAGGTCATTTTTTAGTGTCCTTTAATTTTTAACCGCAGATGGAGCACGGGCGGAACCCCCATGCCACGAAGAAGCCCCGAAAGATTTTGTTAGGTGGCAAATTCGACTTTTTGTTCGGATTTGGGCGGATTTTCGGGTTCGGAAACAGTTGTTTTGGGATCTGCTAATTCGGTGGTTGGCTGGCTAGGAGTTTCAGCGGCAACTGGTGGCGTTGGCGGTACAAGATTGGGAGACTCTTCTGGTATCGCGGGAGCGACTACTTTTGGTACTGGAGCTTTTCCTGTTATTTCTGGCAGGGTTGGTGGCACTGAAGGATTAGCAGGTTGGGGCTCTTCACGCAAGAAGTTGCGGAACCGATTGTAGTATCCTTTATATTCCTGTTTTTTTGTTTGGGGAGTTGCTGTTGGGGTCGGTTCTATTATTTGAACTGGTGCAACAACTTTCGGGGTTTCTAACTGGGGAGTTGCTGTCGGTGTCGGTTCTATTACTTGAACTGGTGCAACAACTTTCGGGGTTTCTAACTGTGGAGTTGCTGTCGGTGTCGGTTCTATTACTTGAATGGGAGCAACTTCGGGAGCGACTGTTGGCTCTAAGCTCGGTTGAGTAACAGGGGTTTCTGGAACCGCTGGTGAGGGTTGGACAACTGGTGTTTTTTCTAATGCAGGTGTCGGTGTCGGTTCGGGGGTTGGGGTTGGTTTGGGTTCGGGAGCTTGGTAGGTGCGATCGACTATACCGCGAGCTTCTGCTGCTGTTAGTTCGCGCCGCACTAATTTTGAAAGAGTATCTTGACCGAGGGGTTGGTAATTTATCAGTCTGGCTGTATTATTAAAGGCGTTTTTGACAATTTTTCCTCGTTCGTCAATTAATTCTAGCTGTACCCAGTTTTTCCCTGGTGTGAATCCTTTAAGATATATAGGTTGCCACTGGTCGATCGCAAAGCTTTCGCCGTTCACTGTGGCTCGAATTTTCCAATCGAGTATTTCATCTTGGGAATTTTCTTGCGCCACTTCGTGCGGGGGGGCATTTGTCAAGTAAAAGTCGAGCAGGATGGGTTCTGCCCCGTAGCTGCCTTGGGGGCTGTTGTACGTTAATAGGGGCAATGTTCGATCGGGATTATTGTCGTCTGTTTTGGTAAAAACGTGAAAGGTGGTTTGAGCTGCGGCACCTTCGTTTTTAAAGCTTTCTTCCCAAGGGCGAGCGGCGAACACCTGCAGGGTATGGGTTCCGGGTTCTAAGTCGGAGAGCGTTAAAGGTTGGTTGATGTCGTAAACTGCTGCATAAGGTTGGTTGTCTAATAAAACTTGCAGATGGGGGCCCAAACCCAAGTTTGCATCTTTGAAAATGGGCAAGTCCTTTACTTGGAACTGAACAGACACATTTATATCCTGAAGCACTTGGTCAGGTTTTGGATTCAAAATACTAATTTGAGGCTGGTAGATTTCTAGAGCCTGACGCAGTTGTTGAATGGCTTCTGGGGGAGAAACCTCTGAGATTCTGTTTACTGGGGCGGTAGCTGAGTCGCTCTTGTTCCCTGATTTGGGCAATTCGGGATGACCCGCGCCACAACTTGCTAAACCCAAAATTAATATTGCTGCTGCGAACAATGCCAGCAGCCTGCCCGCAACCGTTCTGTGCCAATTGATCCCAATCACGCAACCATACTCCTAGAAGCCTTCTCATAGGGAACTATAGCCCAAAAATGAATTTAGTATTGGGGAATTGCCGCTCAGGAATTCCAAAGCTGCGTAGGAACCCGGATTGAGGCAGCAGCGGCCAACCCATCTTCTCGCACTCTTAATTCCCGCAGCCTTATTCCAAAACATATATCTACAAATGAGTATTCCTAAATTACTTTATCTTTGAGTTTTGTAAAGTTAATGGCAGTACCCCTTGACTTTTTCGAGGGACTGTGGGATTTACAGGCGTTATTACATCAATAATTGAGCCTTTTTTAAGTATTGTTAACAAGCGATTAATACTCCTCTAGCAAGCTTATAATTCATAAAACTCCCTCAAAAGGAGCAGCCGTATCAAGTCTGAATCAAGGACGCGATCGGCGGCTCATCTGGAGAGAAGAGTTGGCAGTACCCAGTCACATTGTTAGCGACACTGGGAAACTGGCTTCTTCAAAGAAGCAAAATGCTTGGGGAGACGATGCACCTGCGTCTAGCTCTGCAAAGAGTAAAGTGTAGTGCAGTGTCGGCTTTTTCGAGAATCCCCCGCCCAATCAAGCGCGGGGAGTGTCCGGTACATTATTCAGTTCTCGTTCCTTGTCTTACCGAGAGGAGAGTCTTCATGACCATTAGTCCTCCAGAGCGAGAGGTAAAAGCTAGGGTAGTAGTCGATAAGAATCCGGTTCCAACTTCTTTCGAGAAGTGGTCAAAACCCGGTCATTTCGATCGCACTCTAGCTAAGGGACCAAAAACCACCACTTGGATTTGGAACCTCCACGCTAACGCTCACGACTTTGACAGTCATACAAGTGACTTAGAAGACGTTTCGCGCAAAATCTTTAGCGCTCACTTCGGCCACTTGGCAGTAATCTTCGTGTGGATCAGTGGCGCATATTTCCACGGCGCTAAATTTTCCAATTACGAAGCTTGGCTGACAAATCCTACAGCCATCAAGCCCAGCGCTCAAGTGGTCTGGCCGATTTTTGGTCAAGAAATTTTAAATGCAGATGTAGGCGGCGGCTTTCACGGAATTCAGATCACCTCTGGTCTATTCCAGTGGTGGCGCGCCAACGGCATCACTAACTCATACCAGCTATATTGCACTGCGATCGGCGCCCTGGTAATGGCAGCTCTGATGCTATTTGCCGGTTGGTTCCACTATCACGTCCGCGCTCCGAAACTGGAATGGTTCCAGAACGTGGAATCGATGATGAACCACCACTTGGCTGTGTTGTTGGGCTGCGGCTGCTTGGGCTACGCGGGACAGCAAATTCACGTGTCGCTGCCAATCAACGCTTGCATGGACGCGATCGATGCAGGTTCACCGCTGACAGTCGGCGGCAAGCTGATCAAAACAGTTGCCGACATCCCCCTGCCGCACGAGTGGATTTTGACACCGGGCTTGATGGCTGACATCTACCCGAGTTTCGCTAAAGGTTTAACCCCCTTCTTCACCCTCAACTGGGGCGCATACACAGACTTCCTGACCTTCAAAGGCGGTCTGAACCCCACCACAGGCGGTTTGTGGCTGACTGATACAACACACCACCACTTAGCTTTGGCAGTGCTGTTCATCGTCGCTGGTCATATGTACCGGACGAACTGGGGCATCGGCCACAGCATGAAAGAAATCCTAGAGAACCACAAAGGCCCCTTCACTGGTGAAGGTCACAAAGGTCTCTACGAAATCCTGACTAATTCTTGGCACGCGCAACTGGCGATTAACTTGGCACTGATGGGCTCTCTGAGCATCATCGTGGCTCACCACATGTACGCGATGCCTCCGTATCCGTACATCGCGACCGACTACCCGACTCAGTTGTCCATCTTCACCCACCACATGTGGATCGGCGGATTCCTGATCGTTGGAGGAGCCGCTCACGGAGCAATCTTCATGGTGCGGGACTACGAACCGAGCGGCAACGTCAACAACCTGCTCGATCGCGTGATCCGTCATAGAGATGCGATCATTTCCCACCTGAACTGGGTTTGTATATTCTTGGGCTTCCACAGCTTCGGTTTGTACGTCCACAACGACACGATGCGGGCTTTCGGTCGTCCTCAAGATTTGTTCTCGGATACCGGGATTCAGTTGCGTCCGATATTTGCCCAGTGGGTGCAAAACATCCACGCCTTGGCTCCGGGCACAACAGCGCCTAATGCTACGGAAATCGTCAGCCACGCTTTTGGCGGCGGTGCAGTAGTAGTCGCCGGCAAAGTAGCGATGATGCCGATCGAGTTGGGTACGGCGGATTTCATGATCCACCACATCCACGCTTTCACAATTCACGTTACAGTCCTGATTCTCTTGAAGGGCGTGTTGTTTGCACGCAGTTCTCGCTTGATTCCTGACAAAGGCAACTTGGGTTTCCGGTTCCCTTGCGACGGCCCAGGCCGTGGCGGCACCTGCCAAGTTTCGGGTTGGGATCACGTGTTCCTCGGCTTGTTCTGGATGTACAACAGCATCTCGATCGTGATTTTCCACTTTAGCTGGAAAATGCAGTCGGACGTGTGGGGAACAGTAGCGCCAGACGGCACAATTTCTCACATTACCGGCGGCAACTTCGCACAAAGTTCGATCACGATTAACGGCTGGCTGCGGGACTTCCTCTGGGCGCAAGCTTCTCAGGTGATTCAGTCCTACGGTTCGGCACTGTCGGCCTACGGTCTGATGTTCCTAGCTGGACACTTCGTCTTCGCCTTCAGCTTGATGTTCCTGTTCAGCGGCCGCGGCTACTGGCAAGAACTGATTGAGTCCATTGTTTGGGCTCACAACAAGCTCAAGGTAGGTCCCTCCATTCAGCCTCGCGCTCTGAGCATTATTCAGGGTCGGGCTGTGGGTGTAGCTCACTACCTCCTAGGAGGAATTGTCACTACGTGGGCATTTTTCCTAGCGCGAATCATTTCGGTAGGGTAAACTACCCCTAGGTTTTGGATTCTCGATTTGGGAGGAATCTCAAATCGAGAATCCAAACTCAGAACCGAATCCCTTCAATTTTGTTCAGGATTCAGGATTAATCAAGGCTTATGGCAACGAAATTTCCAAAATTTAGCCAAGACCTTGCCCAAGACCCGACCACACGGCGGATCTGGTACGGGATTGCCACAGCACACGACTTTGAAAGCCACGATGGCATGACGGAAGAAAATCTTTACCAAAAGATTTTTGCTTCTCACTTCGGCCACATAGCAATCATTTTCTTGTGGACTTCGGGCAGCCTGTTCCACGTAGCATGGCAAGGTAACTTTGAACAGTGGATTAAAGACCCCCTAAACGTCCGCCCGATCGCTCACGCGATTTGGGACCCCCAATTCGGCGCTCCTGCAGTAGAAGCTTTCACTCAAGGGGGCGCTTCTAACCCAGTAGACATCTCTTACTCCGGTGTCTACCATTGGTGGTTCACTCAAGGGATTCGGACAAACGCTGACCTGTATCAAGGAGCTATCTTCTTGCTACTACTGGCGGCTGTCTTCCTGTTCGCAGGTTGGTTGCACCTCCAGCCCAAGTACCGCCCCAGCTTGTCTTGGTTTAAAAATGCTGAATCTCGCCTCAACCACCACTTGGCTGGTTTGTTCGGTGTCAGCTCTTTGGCTTGGACTGGTCACATGGTTCACGTTGCTATCCCCGAATCTCGCGGACAGCACGTAGGTTGGGAAAACTTCTTGTCTACCCCGCCTCACCCGGCAGGTTTGGCTCCGTTCTTCACTGGTAACTGGAGCGTATACGCCGAGAACCCAGATGCACCGAACCATGTCTTCGGTACTTCCGAAGGCGCTGGAACCGCAATTCTGACTTTCTTGGGTGGCTTCCACCCTCAAACAGAATCCCTGTGGCTGACAGACATCGCTCACCACCACTTGGCGATCGCAGTTCTGTTTATCGTTGCCGGTCATATGTACCGGACTAACTTCGGTATCGGTCACAGCATCAAAGAGATGTTGGATTCTAAGGCTGGTTTGGTCGGCGGCAAGAGTGAAGGGCAGTTCAACTTGCCTCACCAAGGCTTGTACGAAACCTACAACAACTCGCTGCACTTCCAACTGGGAATTCACCTCGCTGCTTTGGGCGTGATCACCTCCCTGGTAGCACAGCATATGTACGCGATGCCTCCCTACGCTTTCATGGCGAAGGACTTCACGACTCAGGCTGCGCTGTATACCCACCACCAGTACATTGCTGGATTCATCATGGTCGGCGCTTTCGCCCACGGAGCTATCTTCTTGGTGCGGGACTACGATCCTGAAGCAAACAAAGGCAACGTGCTCGATCGCGTGTTGCAGCACAAAGAAGCGATTATCTCTCACTTGAGCTGGGTGTCGCTGTTCTTGGGCTTCCACACTCTCGGTCTGTACGTTCACAATGACGTGGTAGTTGCTTTCGGAACTCCTGAAAAGCAAATCTTGATTGAACCAGTGTTCGCACAGTTCATCCAAGCTGCTCACGGAAAAGCTCTCTACGGCATGGACGTGCTGTTGTCTAACCCTGACAGCCTTGCTTCTACCGCTTGGCCGAACTACGCTAACGTGTGGCTCCCAGGCTGGTTAGACGGGATTAACAACGGTACTAATTCTCTGTTCTTGGCGATCGGACCTGGCGATTTCTTGGTTCACCACGCGATCGCACTAGGCTTGCACACCACCACCTTGATCTTGGTCAAGGGAGCTCTGGATGCACGCGGTACTAAGCTGATGCCGGACAAGAAAGACTTCGGTTATGCTTTCCCTTGCGACGGCCCCGGCCGTGGCGGTACTTGCGACATCTCTGCTTGGGACTCTTTCTTCCTGGCGATGTTCTGGATGCTGAACACCCTGGGTTGGGTAACGTTCTACTGGCACTGGAAGCACCTGGGCATCTGGCAAGGTAACGTGGCTCAGTTCAATGAGTCTTCTACCTACCTGATGGGCTGGTTCCGCGATTACCTCTGGCTGTATTCCGCTCAGTTGATCAACGGTTACAACCCGTATGGTACTAACAACTTGTCTGTCTGGTCTTGGATGTTCTTATTCGGACACCTTGTTTGGGCAACTGGTTTCATGTTCCTGATCTCTTGGAGAGGTTACTGGCAAGAGTTGATCGAGACTTTGGTTTGGGCTCACGAGCGCACTCCTTTGGCTAACTTGGTTCGCTGGAAAGACAAGCCTGTTGCTTTGTCGATCATCCAAGGTCGCGTTGTTGGTTTGGCTCACTTTACTGTGGGATACATCCTCACTTACGCCGCCTTTGTAATTGCCTCGACGGCCGGGAAATTCGGGTAACTCTGAACTCTGGTTTCTAGGTAATTAACTAAAATCCCCCGCCTTCTGGCGGGGGATTTTTTTAGGTATTTTGGTTAATGGAAGCTGTTAATCAGGAATCTGATGGCGATCGAGTTTTTCCAAAACCCTTTATGTCAAAGCTGTGTGCGATAATTGAATCCTACAGAGAAATTTATAGTGCGATCCTAGTAAAATGAGTAGTTAGGTTCCCAAGTTTCGGGGATAAGTGGTTTATCGAGAGGACGGGGTTGTGAATACAATTATTGACACACAAGTGCTTTCATATCGTTTCAAGGAGATTGAGAACGATGTCCACGACGGAAGCCGAGCTATTTCATCAATTACAGCTAATGAATTCTTACTGGCTCAGCCCCGAGACTCAAAGCAACCTGACTACTACATTCTTCATCCAGCTAGATACTCGGTAATAAATTCAGAAGAACGTGATTTTGGTATTCCCGAGCATTTTGGAAATCCTAAATGGGCCAAGGGAGGTGCTTGTCGGACAGACCAAGTGATTATCGACTTTGGCAGTCAGTTCTCTGCATATCGTGAGTTTGGAAACGAAGCAATTGCTGAGGTTATTAACAAAAAAAAGTATGGCGTATATGAACTCAGTGTTTCTCATTTATCTAAACAAAAGCAGAAGTACCTCAAAAAACGGTTGAAATACATTTTGGATAATAATTATCGTTGTTACTCTCTAACTAGAGCGACAATAGAAAATGGGTTGACTCTGTTTTCAGAGTTTGCTGCTCAACATAACTGCAAAAGCAATATTCGTAACACTATCAATGACATCTTAATACTGGCGACTGCTGTGGACAGAAAAAAGAAATTTATAACATATGATAATGTGCTAAATCGTTTTGCTGCTGAGTATTATGAGGCATCAGCTCACCAAAACGAAGATGAATTGATAATCGATTTTTCCGAGGAGACAACTGAAAGTAGAAAAAGTAAGGAAAGTAAAGGATATGTCAATAGGGGTTGGAGTTACTCGGTTCGTAATAACCGAGAGGTACAGGGAACCTAACAACCCGCTTGTACCCAACCGCATTAAGATTGTCTATTGGAAGCAAGAAGGTATCCGTGGTGGGTGAAGCGAAAGCTTATGACATGGTTCTTACAACGGAACTTACCCCTCACGCTTGATCGCGAGAGTTTTCAAACCCCCTGGCAGCGGTCGAACTGGGTGAGAACCCTC
>NZ_JAUBRN010000053.1:0-52281 GCF_036701875.1 Microcoleus sp. MON1_C5
CGGCACCTTGATGTTCATGCCTTTTATCTCCAAGTGATTTTGGACCAATGCGGTTATACCCCCAAACTAGTTCATAAATCCAACTGAGACTGTAACCAGTTATTTGTGAAACCTCTCGGCTACTTCTGCCAGATGCTAATAACCAGATAATTTGGTAATGACTTCTTTCAACCGGGTCTTTTGCTTGACGGTAACGCTGTTCTAGTTCTCCTAACGATAGATGTGGTTCAATGCTAATACGTTTTGGCATTGGTCAGATAGATGCTTTTTACAAAGGGTATACTTAGCTATTTTACTATGGTTGTACTACCGGACATGATATTAAACATCTTGCTTGCTTCCCCGGAGAAGATTATCTACTTCTGATTCTTCCTGACTCTTCCTTCGCGTTTTTCGCGTCTTCGCGGTTCAATCATACTAATTTTTCCGACCCGAAAAAATTAATTAAACAACAAACAGATCGCGCAACGGTAAGGCGCATAGCTGGAAAGACGCGATCGCTCCTATTCTCATTTGAACTGTTATCGGGCGATCGTCCCGTGTCTACAAAGACTCGCACCAAGCACGTTCTGCCGTCCAGTGTCTGTCGGAAGATTCATAAATCCTCAACCCATCCAACCCGGCATTCTGCATCATCTCCTCAACTTCATCCAGCGTAAATGCTGCTTGCAACGAATCGCTGAATAACTGTTTCTGATGCGAGTTGCAATCTCCCGCATAAAGCTTGACTAAATTATCCCTGATTTCCGCTTTTTCCGGCCGCAGCAAATCCCGCAAAAAAATTGCTCCCTGCGGCTTCAACACCCGCTTGACTTCCTGAAAGAAGGGCAGCGGATCGGGCAAATGGTGGATAATGCTGTTGGAAATAACCATATCAAAATAGTTGTCAGGGTAAGGCATTGCCTTAGCATCAATTAATTCGAGATTAATTTGCGATCGCGCGCCCGCCTTTTCCACATTTTCCGCCCCGACTTTCAGCATATTTGCCGACAAATCAATGCAAGTCAATTTCCATGCTGGCCGGAGTTGACAAAGGGCGATCGGAATTCTCGCCGTACCCGTCCCCGCATCCAAAACGTTTCCAAAAACCGGCCCCAAGGCGGCAGCACTCTGAGCAAAAGCAGCATTAACCTCAGCAAAGTCCATCGAATCGTATTCGATCGCCTCTTCCAAGGAATCCATCACTTCCGGTTCCAAAACTCGCTGCATAAAATTTATCTCGTTATCTGGCATTTTCATATAGGGGTTCAGTTTCGCCTGCAAAAGCTCGACTAACTCCGGTTCCATATATTGGTAATTGTCCGGGATTTGCAGGCAAATAAGCTTCTTGCCTTCGAGACTTTCCGGGAATTTGCTGCGGAGTCGATCGCCATGCTTCTTCTCCATCACAAATATCCAATCTGCCCAACCGACAAGACCCTCAGTTACTCTAATTCTTGCACCTTTTTCCGTTCCTGCCGATCGCACGCTGTAGTCACTAATCTTCTGGCATATATTCTCGGCAGTCAAACTTCTCCACTTATTCCGGCTGCACACAAACAATATCTTGATTTTATCCATTCAGACACAAATACAAAATTCTATGTTTATCGTGGCACGGGCGTCCCGCCTGTGCTTCCGAAGCGGTTAAAAAGTTCGATCGAATTCCCCCCCGATATCACCTTCCATAACACAAATCATGTCTTTTGTCAAACCTACCAAATCTCCGTTACAATTCTTAAACCATAAAATGCGGATTTTGCATAAACAATTGGACTTATTACATTTGCAGAGTTCGTTAGTTTGACGAGTTTAAAAGCTTTCAGCATCAAAAACTTTAATTAGTCATAATGCCCCTAGATTGTGAAAATCCTACCACAAGCCTCAAAGCAAGTAAATAGGTAAAATAATTGAGAATGAAGTCAATAATTTTGGTCGTCTTTAGACTTTCTTAAGAATTGAGGGGTCAAAATAGATCGAACATTTAAAACTAAATCGACTTTTAGATTGTTTTTGCTTATTAAAGTAGTTGGAATTGCCCCGAAGACCGATCGACCCTCAAAAATAGATACAGATCGTCGATCGCACAATGGCATCAAACCAAACTCGATCGAACCCTGCTAAAATGAGTAAAACGAAGTCGTTATGAGTTTAAGTAAATAGCTATGACCAACGAAACCGTAGAAAACCTAGTAATTATCGGCTCAGGGCCCGCAGGCTACACCGCAGCAATCTACGCCGGGAGGGCAAACCTGAAACCCGTAGTGTTTGAAGGCTACCAAGCGGGAGGCGTCCCCGGCGGTCAACTGATGACCACCACAGAAGTCGAAAACTTCCCCGGCTTTCCCGAAGGCATCACCGGGCCGGAGCTCATGGATCGGATGAAAGCTCAAGCAGTGCGCTGGGGTGCCGAATTATACACAGAAGATGTAATTTCGGTAGATTTGACCAAGCGTCCGTTTACAGTGCGATCGGAAGACAGAGAAATTAAAACCCACACGATAGTAATCGCTACAGGCGCGACGGCGAAACGGCTGGGGCTGCCTAGCGAACACGTATTTTGGAGTCACGGCATTTCTGCTTGTGCGATTTGCGACGGTGCTACCCCAATTTTTAAGGGAGTAGATTTAGCTGTAATCGGCGCGGGGGACACCGCAGCGGAAGAATCTATTTATTTGACAAAATACGGCTCTCACGTACATATGCTGGTGCGGCGCGATCAAATGCGCGCCAGCAAAGCCATGCAAGACCGAGTGCTGAGCAATCCCAAAATTACCGTTCACTGGAACACCGAAGCAGTTGATATTTTGGGCGAAGCGGGCGGCAAAATGGACGGGGTGAGACTTAGAAATATCGTGACAGGCGCTGAGAGCGATTTGGTGGTGAAAGGATTGTTTTACGCGATCGGTCACACTCCCAACACTCAACTGTTCCAAGGTCAGTTAGAACTCGACGAAGTAGGCTATATCGTTACCAAACACGGTTCGGTAGAAACCAGCGTCGAGGGAGTTTACGCCGTCGGCGACGTACAAGACCACGAGTTTCGCCAAGCCATCACCGCCGCCGGTAGCGGTTGTATGGGGGCGATGCTGGCAGAAAGGTGGCTGTCGTCCAATGGTTTAGCTCAGGAATTCCGCCAAACCGAGGAATCCGAGCAACCCGTCGCAGCGCCGGAAGCTCAAAAAGTACGCAAAACCAGCGCGAACTTTGATATCCAAGACACGCGCCACGAAGGAGGTTATGCTTTGCGGAAGTTGTTCCACGATAGCGATCGACTGATTGTGGTTAAATATGCCTCTCCGAGTTGCGGCCCTTGCCACAGCCTCAAGCCGATTTTGAACAAAGTAGTAGATGAGTTCGAGGGCAAAATCCACTACGTGGAAATTGACATCGAAGAAGATCCAGAAATTGCTGAAAATGCTGGCGTGATTGGTACACCGACGATTCAGTATTTCAAAGACAAAGATATGGTGGCTGAGCTCAAGGGAGTTAAGCCGAAAAGCCAGTACCGCGAGTTAATTGCCAGTAATTTGTAGGAAGTCGATCGATTTTAGATTTGAGATTCGCCAAGGGAGATTTAACCTAAACTCGACTTGCGTCCCGCCTGCCAAAAACCCGGTTTCTCTCCTGCACGCCAGTCCCGTGCAGGGGAGAAACCGATTTTTTTTAACCCCATCGCGCAAAAAAACCCGGTTTGTCGCAGTGTTTGGCGAATGAGAAAGAGGATTTTTGACTGTTCCGGGTTTTTTCGCCTGAGTGCTACTAAAATCGAAAAGTCTTATATAGGTCGATCGTCATTATGGCTCAAAGCCGCCTCCGACTGCCGCGATTTCTCAACAGTGCCTCGCCCTCAAGCCTGTCAATGAAAATGATGTGGGCAGGTTTGACAATAACTGCCGTGTTTGTATTGGTAGCCATCTTGTCTCCAGCTATGCAAGCTTGGGGATGGCTGCAAAATCCTACCGAGGCTTTGATTAACCCCATCCACGAACCGCCGTCGGCGAATTATTGGTTTGGTACTAGCCGCAGCGGCTACGATGTGTTTTCCCGCACGCTGTTTGCTTCTCGGGCTGCTTGGCAAGTGGTAATTTTAGCCACTGCTTTGAGTTTGTTTATCGGTGTGCCCCTGGGTTTGGTTAGCGGTTATTTGGGCGGTAAGCTCGATCGAGTGTTGTTATTTTTAATGGATACAATTTATACTTTGCCGGGGCTGCTGCTTTCTTTGACCCTAGCGTTTGTAGTGGGAAAAGGAGTTTTGAATGCTGCGATCGCCCTGAGCATTTCCTACATCCCTCAATACTACCGCGTCGTCAGGAATCACACCGTCAGCGTCAAAACAGAATTGTTTGTCGAAGCCGCGCGAGCAATGGGTGCTGACACTTGGACAGTGCTTTCGCGCTACCTGTTTCTGAATGTAATTCAGAGCGTACCTGTGCTGTTTGCGCTCAACGCTGCCGATGCAATTTTAACATTAGGAGGTTTGGGATTTCTCGGATTAGGACTTCCCGAAGCAACTCCTGAATGGGGACACGACTTGCGTTTAGCTTTAGATGCGCTACCTACTGGCATTTGGTGGACGGCTTTGTTTCCCGGTTTGGCGATGACTTTAATGGTGGTGGGACTGTCTTTGGTGGGGGAAGGATTAAACGAGTTTGTGAACCCTCGCCTGCGGAATCAGCAGTAATTTGTCTCGCGGTTACATTAAGTTCGCAGTCAGGACTTTAGTGCTTATTCACAAATATACAAAAAACTGAAGTCCTGACTACAAACAGGCGCTATAAAGAGATCGTAATATCGGCCAGATTAATTACTCAATCTTTCTCTCCAGAAGGTGAATTCTTTCTAATAAACCTTCGTTGGGTTGTCTATATAGATACGGAGCTGAAATTTTTCTTGATAGCTTCATTCCCTCAAGGTCAAGCCACATAATTTAAACCCGAGTAGAGGATAAAGCAAGGCTCTGTGCTTTCTGATGACACGCTGTAAATAATAACAAAATTTTGAGCATCGCACCAACTTCCTACCGTTCCACTGCTTTAAGTGTATCCTGCAGCTTATGCCTTCTCTAACAATAACAAGCACATCGCTAACTGGGTAAATTTTTCTTCCCTGGCAGAGTTATCGTCGGCCGACTGTTGCAGCAACGCCCGCTGTGGCTTTTGTTTCGTCTGCTTGAAATTATCAAGACAATTCGGGAATGCTACCTAAAATTGATTGAGGGGCTTTATCGCATCTTCATACTGTCACGATATATTTAAAGGAATCGTGAAGTTATACTTCCGGGAGATGGCAAATTGTGTTGTTTGTGAGTATGTAAGAGCGCGCAAGTGCGAACCGAAAGCCAAAAAATTTAGAGAAATCCGCAGCCGAGAGTTGCGCGGCGGGTTAACTCTCAGTAGAATTTATCCTGGTGGTTTTTGCCACTGACGCGACAAACTCGTGTAGAACTGCTTAAATAAGAATGTGACGTTAAGAACTTAATGTGATTTAACATCAAAATTAAACCCAATTTCTGAGATTTGAGCTAACTTAACAATGAAAGCCCCTGTTGCATTACTCAACCCGCAACGCTTCATTGGGGGTCAGAGTCGGTCTCTAATCCAGAGTTGCCGGCTTAAAACTAAAGCTACGAGCTTTATTCAATCGCAGATTGCGTATGATTCAATTCAGGGAAACAGGGTAATGATGGGTGTATCTACACGGATGGTATTGGTTCCAATTTGGGCAACTCAAAAATTGTCTGCTAACTGTCTGGCCAACTACGCCGCAGCCGTTCACCCAGATATACGCAGAAAACAGCGCCGTTCGATCGTGCCAAAGTTTTTGCGGGTCGTTCTCAGGATTTAGCAGAGCCGGACATAAGTTAGTATTGTCAAGCTAAGCTGACAGAGTTTTCCTAGTTCTTGACCAACAATGGAAAACAACTTCCATTTTTTGTGAGAAAGGCTACAATCGGGAAGGTCTTTGCAAGATCCGATTCTCCCGGTTTGGTGCTTCAACCCTCTGCTGTTGCATTTGAGGCAGCAGACCAACATCCAAGGTGGCGAAAATTTGCCGCGCAACTGTCATGTCCGACAACCCGAGTAAAGCAAGGCGAATCAAAAGTTCGACACCTCGAATACAAAAGTTAGAGGGTTCCGTGCGGGAAAACTTGTACGGGTAAAAACTCGAAGTACCGAGTAAAAAAGCCAGTATTTTTGGAAGTGCGATCGATCGTAGTTCATGGTTTGTTTCTCTGGGCAAGATATTGCAGATGATGTGGTAACTCGCTCCGAAAGAAAAAGCCGCCAGCTCAATTTAAGGTCGCCATGTTAAAATCTGCGATCGATTGAATGCGCTGCCTGCTTCAAACCCGAACTCGAACTTTGACTCATAAAACTGGTGCAGTTTCGGTAACAGATTCAGCTAGCAGACCGAAAATCCCACTATTTTTTCCTGCGGGAATGTCAATACTGGCTAACTTGTCTAAACTACAAACAGACACTATTCCACTCTTATTTATTCTTTAATTCAGGAGCATGAGGAAGACGGCATGATCCAGGCTAACACCGTACTCGAAACCACAATTACACCGGAAATGGAAACAATCGAGTTGCTTCGGAGCGCCGAAAGCGTTCTACCTGAGAGCGAGTTAGAACTCTTTATCGACGAAGAAGACGATCGCGAAGAATTCTTAGACTCTCAATCTGAGGAAGACCCTAAATCTGGCAAAGGCGCCAAAGCCCGCCGTCGGGCACAGGCAAAGAAAAAGCATTATACTGAAGACTCTATTCGTCTTTACCTGCAAGAAATCGGTCGGATTCGACTGCTGCGAGCTGACGAAGAGATTGAACTAGCGCGCAAGATTGCAGATTTGCTGGAATTAGAGCGAGTTCGAGAACAACTGCTCGAAGAGTATAACCGCGAACCCAAAGACAGCGAATGGGCTAATGCTGTAGATATGGCACTTCCTGCATTCCGTCACCGACTCCACGTCGGCCGTCGGGCTAAGGAAAAAATGGTGCAATCAAACCTGCGTTTGGTGGTGTCGATCGCCAAAAAATACATGAATCGCGGTTTGTCTTTCCAAGATTTGATTCAGGAAGGCTCTTTGGGTCTGATCCGGGCTGCTGAAAAATTCGATCACGAAAAAGGCTACAAGTTTT
Organism: Microcoleus sp. MON1_C5; assembly: GCF_036701875.1. Classification (NCBI taxonomy): domain Bacteria; kingdom Bacillati; phylum Cyanobacteriota; class Cyanophyceae; order Oscillatoriales; family Microcoleaceae; genus Microcoleus; species Microcoleus sp. MON1_C5. Next base: position 7,125 of record NZ_JAUBRN010000053.1, read on the forward strand.
CTACCTACGCAACTTGGTGGATACGTCAAGCCATCACCCGGGCAATTGCCGACCAATCGCGCACTATCCGCCTGCCGGTTCACCTTTACGAAACCATTTCGCGGATCAAGAAAACTACCAAACTCTTGTCTCAGGAAATGGGTCGCAAGCCTACGGAAGAAGAAATTGCTACCCGCATGGAGATGACGATCGAGAAGTTGCGGTTCATTGCTAAGTCCGCACAGTTGCCTATCTCTTTAGAAACTCCGATCGGCAAAGAGGAAGACTCACGTTTGGGAGATTTTATTGAATCAGACGGGGAAACACCAGAAGATCAAGTCTCCAAAAACTTGCTCAGAGAAGACTTGGAAAGCGTTTTGGATACTCTCAGCCCCCGAGAACGGGATGTACTGCGGCTGCGTTACGGCTTAGATGATGGACGGATGAAGACCTTGGAGGAAATTGGTCAAATCTTTAACGTCACTCGTGAGCGGATTCGCCAAATCGAGGCTAAAGCCCTGCGGAAGTTGCGCCATCCCAACCGCAACAGCATCTTAAAAGAATATATCCGCTAGAGTAATTTGCTAGCATCACCCAAAAGAGTGATTCGCACTGTTGTTTTTGGGGGGGAGACCCCCCGCCCCGGTTTGAGCTATAGCTGTTAAGTTTTGGGCAGCTAACTGCCCGGAGCTAGTGGCTATTTGCTGCCCAAATTGCGCTGCCAAAATTTAGGGAGTCCGTTACGGAACTCCCAAGCTTTGCAGTGTCACAAAAGTCTTAACTAGAAAATTACATCACGCCCCAAAAGTGAAGCAGGCCTTCACCAGAAACCAATTCGATGATGACAGCGGCAGAGAAACCAATCATCGCCAAACGACCGTTCCAATTTTCGGCTCCCTCGCTGAAGCCCCAGTTCCAAGCGTTGCGTTTTTGTTCTTGCATAGTGCGAACTCCTTTCGTTAACTTGTGTAAGGCTTATGTAAATAAATATAACATTCCTTGATACAAATGCAAGCTTGTGATTGGTGATATCTGTCACAACGGTCGATCGACCTTGATGATTTTACCTAACGAGGAAAAATAGCCAACTCGGTATCAGGGTCGAACAAGTGAATTTTGTCATGGGCGATGGCCAACCAAAGCTCCTCGCCAACTCGGATCGATCGCTCAGGAGGAACCCGCACTTGCATTCGCACCGCCGGATCATCCGTCAAACAAACCCCCAAATAAGTTTCGTGTCCCAAAGCCTCTACAATTTCCACTTGTACCGAAAGATTTTTGGTAGCCGGAGGGTTAATACTCAGATGTTCCGGCCGAATTCCCAAAATTAGCCCTCGCCCGTCATATTGTTGTAGACTTTTTGCCCAAATATCGGGTAAAGTAAAGCGAAATTGCGGGTGAGAAATCAACAGCGGAGCACTAAATTCAACCGACAAAAAATTCATCGGCGGAGAACCGATAAACTCAGCAACAAACAAATTAGCCGGCTTGTTGTAAAGCTCTAGAGGTTGAGCTACTTGCTGAAGCTGGCCTCTATTCATAAGAGCAATTCGATGGCCCATTGTCATGGCCTCAGTTTGGTCGTGAGTCACATAAATAGTTGTAGTTCGCAACTGTCGCTGCAACTGCACAATTTGCGATCGAGTTTCCGCCCTCAATTTCGCATCAAGATTAGATAGCGGTTCGTCCATCAAAAAAACTTCAGGATTCCTAGCCATCGCCCTACCCAAAGCTACCCGCTGCTTTTGCCCTCCCGAAAGTTGTTTTGGCAAGCGATTTAAAAGAGATTCTATTTGCAATAATTCAGCTACCTCTCGCACTCGTTTTCCTACAGCCTTTTCCCGTTCCGACAAATAGCGCAAACCCGGAGGCAACTTGCGAGTAGCTCCTCCTAAAAAATCCTCAAACAAAGGGTAAATTAGAGGATTTTTAAAAGAATTAGAAGCTAAATCATTAATAACTTCTTCTATCTTATTCCTAATTTTTTCTATCTTCGCGAGGCTTCCTTCTTCTCCTTGTATCTTCCCCCTTATCCCTTCTACTTTCTTCCCTCTTCCTTCTTCCGTCTTCCCTCTTCCTTCTTCCCTCTTCCTTCTGCCTTCTTCTTTCTCCCTTTCCGAGCGGCGCAATCCAAAGGCGAGATTATCGTAAACTGTTAAGTGAGGATAGAGAGCATAATTTTGAAATACCATAGCGATATTTCGGTCTTTAGGAGGCAAATCGTTAACCAGCCGATCGCCAACCCAAATATTGCCGGCAGTCAAAACTTCCAAACCGGCGATCGATCGCAGCAAAGTGCTTTTTCCGCAGCCAGAAGGCCCCACCAACACCATGAATTCCCCGTCTTCGACCGTTAAGTTAATGCGCCGCAAAACGCTGTTAGACGAAGGGCGATCGGCTAGAGGCGAGACACTTTCTGCGACGGTGTTTCCTTCTTTTTCCTGTTCTCCTTGGCGGAGCGGAAAACTTTTGTAGATATTTTCTAATACAACTTGCGCCATTAAACAATTTTAGGTTTTAGATTTTAGATTGGGCATGGGGTATGGGGCATGGGGCATTGGTAATTAGGGCATTCAAGGAAGCAGGAAGTTCGGCAACGAGCAGTATACGGGATTTAAATGATTTAACGGATCGATGTTGAATTCAGAAGTCAGAGGTCAGAAATCAGATTAATTCCCAATGCCCAATGCTCAATGCCCCATGCCCAATGCCCAATGCCCAATGCCCAATGCCCAATGCCCAATGACTATTGACTGCTGATAACTTTGATAATTTTTTCACCTGGATTGAGGTCAAAAACTCGATCGCCCGCAGCATCTTTCCCCCAAAAAGCTATAGCATCAATAGCCGATCGCAGCATACGGCCTGAATTAGTAAAAAGTTTGACATCCGTACCCGGAACCGCCTGCAGCAAGCCAACTAAAGCATCTTTAGGCTCTGAGAAACGAAAAGCTTGAGTGCCAATTTCGCCCCGGTTAGTAAGTCTGACAGAACCAGCAGGCATTCGTTTTGCCCAACCCAACTCGGAAAATAGCACCAGACTGTCGTTCGGGTCCAGAGTGATGCAACCCACCAACTCTTCCTGCTTCCGCAACCTGGTTACTTGAGAGCCCTGGGCCGCGCGGCCCATTGGCGGCAGTTGTTCATCATCAATCTCAAACCGGAGGACTCGGCCTCCTGAAGTTGCGATCGCCACTTGCTCGCCGACTTTAGCCAGACTCGCACAGCGCAGCCGATCGTCCTCCTTGAGTTTAACAACAGTAACGCCACGATTAGTCAAATCAGCAAATTCCTGCATCGGCAAGCGCTTAATTTTCCCTTGCTGAGTCAGAGTTACTAAATCTGCTGCTTCCGAATTTTCCGGCAAAATAAAGTGTGCCACTGTGATTTCCGACAAAGCGCGACCGGCACTTTCTTTAGTAGCACTCGGCGACAACAAACTAACGATCGGCGTTCCCCGGTCTTTGGCGCTACTACTAGGAATATCGGCCACTTTCAGCGGGTAAGCTTTGCCGTTAGGAGTTAAGACGACCAAAGTGCGATCGGTTTTCGTCAGATTTGCCGTCACAATAAAATCTTCATTTTTTTCTAAAGCTGAAACCGATTTTTCGCGACTTTTCGAGCGCGGTCGTTCCCCAGCCGGCAAGCGTCGCACGTACTGCTTGTGCGAAAATTCAACAATAGTTTCCTCTGCCTCTACAACTGGCAATAAGTTAGGCTGAATCGTTGCCGGCGACAACTGCTTCACAGCAGAATTTTTCTTACCAGAAAATTGGGGTTCGGCGTTTGCTGCGCGTGCAGTTCCATTAGCGAATTTAGTGCGGCGGGGGTCAGCGTACTTGCGTTTGAGCGAGCGAAATTCCTTCTTTAAAGCCTTCAAAAGTTCGCGCCTGTCGCTCAACAACCGCTGCAATTCTTGAATATTAGCCATCAACTCATCAAACTCAGACTGCAAATTTTGCCTTTCCAAACCAGTCAGCCTCCGCATAGGCATCGCTAAAATCGCATCAGCTTGACTTTCGCTCAAATTGAGGCGAACTTGCAAAGTTTGCTTAGCAGTAGAGCCGTCAGGAGAATTTCTGAGAATGTCGATCGCTGTATCGAGATTTGTCAAAGCCAACATTAAGCCTTGGACAATATGACAGCGGCGTTCAGCAGCCTGCAACTCGTAATTGTAGCGGCGGGTAAGAGTCACTTCCCGGAAATCCAGAAATTCCTGCAACAATTGTCTGAGCGTTAACTGTCGCGGTTGACCGTTGACAATTGCCAGCAAAATCGCCCCAAAATTTGTTTGCAGGTCAGTTTGTTGGTAAAGGCGAGCCAGAACCCCTTCTGGGGAAAATTCCCGCTTGAGTTCAATCACCACTCGAATGCCTTCGCGATCGCTCTCGTCACGCAAATCAGAAATACCGTCGAGGCGGCCAGCATTGACCAACTCCGCCACCTTTTCAATCCAAGCCGCCTTATTTACCTGAAACGGAAACTCCGTCACCACGATCGCCGTTTTAGTACGCACCTTGCGATTACCTGGCACTTCTTCCACCCCGGCCACACCCCTGACCGCAATGCTGCCTCGACCCTTAGTGTAGGCGTCAACAATGCCCTCTGTAGCGACGATTTCCCCTCCGGTTGGAAAATCAGGACCCGGAATCAGTTCTATCAACTTCTCGTCGGATAGTTCCGGGTTTTCAATCAAAGCAATTAAACCGTCTACCACCTCCCCCAAATTGTGCGGCGGGATATTAGTTGCCATCCCCACAGCAATGCCAGCACAGCCGTTGAGTAACAGAAACGGCAACTGAGCAGGCAGCGCCGTCGGTTCCTGCTGCGAACTGTCAAAGTTACCAGTAAAATCAACAGTTGCCTCGCCGACTTGGGTTAGCATAGCTTCGTGGGCGATCGGCGCTAGCCTCGTTTCCGTATAGCGCATAGCAGCCGCCGGATCGTTGTCCACCGAACCGAAATTGCCGTGACCCGCCAGTAAAGGATAACGGCTCGAAAACTCCTGAACCATGCGTACCAGAGCGTCGTAAACCGATTGGTCGCCGTGGGGGTGATATTTTCCCAAAACATCTCCAACTACCCGGGCGCACTTACGGTAAGGTCGGTCTGGCGTCAGACCGAGTTCGTGCATCGCATATAAAATTCGACGGTGAACTGGTTTTAAACCGTCGCGGACATCAGGCAAAGCTCGCCCGACGATCACACTCATGGCATATTCGAGGTACGATTGCTGCATCTCGGCGTGCAGAGGCGTAGAAATTACTTGCCCGGAAAGTAGGTTGAGTTGTTTAGCCATGAGTCCTTGTGTCCGTTAATTCCTGAGTGAAAACAGCCTCTGTCAATAATGCCGAGGTTCCCTGTCTCGATTTAAAAGCCTTTGCCGCAGGCGAACCGAAAGTTCGATCCAACCGCCCAGTTGAAGAATAAAAATAAACTTAACTTGTGAAAACAGAATCAGAGTCCCGAAGACGGGCAACACTTGCCTGTTACTCTCCACTCTTACCCTAACCTCTATGTTGCCTTCATTTGCGCCTACCTGTCTATTTACCTTCTGCTGTGAGAAGGTTGATTCACAGGAGAACACGGAATGCCAGAAACTCAGAACGTAGTGAGGCTGTAGCTCTTCCTAGGAAAGCATCACGAGGAACTTGAGTCCCCGTCAATCTATGATAGAATTTAATTGCAATTAGGAATAACCATCTACACGAAGAAATATTCTATTCAGGAGAAACCTCAGATTGAGCTAGTCTCGGTACAGCCGTAGCCTGGATCGAGCAGCAATGGTAGAAGATCGAGCTTACCGTATTTTGGCAAGGGTGATGGACTCCGAAAGTATTAAAAAACAAAAGTAAGCGGAAGTGGAATACCTCTGGTACTGGTACTTGTTCTGATCCTGTAGAAACCACTGGACTATGAGTGAAGTCCAAGTTTTGGGCTTATTCAACCATAGAGCGCGGCCGTGACTCGCTGAGAGTGTCAAAAATGCCGATATTGATGAATTCATCAGTCAAAAGCTCTCCTGGCGATATCTCCTAGTCTGACATCCCCTTGATGAACGGAAGCGTCGATATTTTAAGCCGTTTTGAGGGGTTAAAACTGAGAATTAGGAATCTCCAACAAGCCCCGCTAGATTCGCTACTCCGAATGCTGTGGCGACGGGAGTATGTGAATAAACATGGCTTGATTCTAATGAGGGAGAAGGAAAATAATTATCACACATTCCCGAATCTAATACCAGTTTAAAAAATAATGCAACTCTAGATCCGCGATCCAAACCCATATCCAGTCAATCAGTTCCCATCTAAAATCTAAAATCTAAAATCTAAAATCTAAAATCTAAAATCTAAAATGGTAGAAGCCGGAGGCTTGACCGAAAGAGAGGATACTATAGTCCAGGACGCACGGGTAGTCAGAAACCGGGTTTTTTCATAGCAATAGTTCGTTATAGCCCGCCGAAACAATCGAAAACCCGGTTGCGAGGCGTCGTCCATGCGTCCTGGATTGTACTAGAAACCTGCTACCTGAGAATCTTGAGACTCTCACCAGTGTCAGGTCGAGTTATAAAAAAGAACTAAACTGTCTGTGTGTAGTAGTCTAAATGATGGTACTGGATGCTTCTAGGCATCTGTACACCGTCTCACAGCTAGTGGCTCAAGGATATACATACGGGTTTTGCAGGGTTCCCGGCTGATGGCGCTAAAAACTCTGCATTTTTGACGGGGAATGTAGTCCCCGTGTCGTGTTCCTCTTTGGACTAAAGTCACAAAGTTTCTATACTTCCCATATTTATTTATGAAAACCGTTCTGATTGTAGAGGACGATTTGGTTAATGCTCGGGTTTTTTCCAAAATTCTGACTAAGCGGGGGGGCTTAGCCGTGAAGCACACGGAAAATGTTGAAGAGGTGATGCAGATTGCTGCCAACGGCGAAGCGGATTTGATTTTAATGGATGTGTCTCTTTCGCGCAGCGTGTACCAGGGCAAATCTGTGGACGGCATTAAGATTACTCAACTGCTTAAAGCTGACCCGCAAACTGCCTCGCTGCCGATTATTTTGGTGACTGCTCACGCGATGGCTGGTGATAAAGAAACATTTCTAGATCAAAGCGGTGCCGACGGTTACATCTCTAAACCTGTGGTAGACCATCAAGAGTTTGTTAATCAAATCAAGGCTTTGCTGCCTGATTGAGTGAACCATATATGCAGAAGGAATAAGAAGGAAGAAGGAAAAAGGAAGCAGGAAGAAAGAATTGTTTGTGTGAACCAACAAACAATTAAAACTCTAGAATTACAAGGTTTTCTTGAACTCTAAATCTTCCTTCTTCCTTCTTCCTTTCGATGTCCCATAGCACAATGCTATGAGTTCGGACTTGGAATTTGTGAGAAAAAATTTGAGCTTATTTAACTCATGAAATCGGAGTGTGCGTTGTGGCGAGGAACCAACTTATCCTCAGCGAACACAACGCTGTTCACTCATTCATGCAAGCTCAAAACTATGATTAGTCTTCGTCCTCATCGAAGTCAAAACCGATATCATCATCATCGTCAACATCAGGTCCCAAGGCATCATCATCAGTCTCAGCGACAAACTCGTCCTCATCAACCTCAACTTCCTCAAAATCCTCATCAGGCTCAAGATCTGAGCCGCGCCCGATCTCAAAACCGCTCTCGATCGTATACGCGCGACGCGCCGTACGGTCATCAAGTACCACATCCTCCTGTAAATCGTGGATGTCGTCATCAAACACAGCACCATCAAAACCCGCATCCTGGACCCCAGCATCCTCATAGGCATTGAACCCAGTACCCGCAGGAATCAGGCGGCCGATAATCACATTTTCCTTCAGCCCCCGCAGCCAGTCAGACTTACCTTCGATCGCAGCCTCAGTCAACACCCGCGTAGTCTCCTGGAACGAAGCAGCGGAAATAAAGCTATCAGTATTCAGCGAAGCCTTAGTAATCCCCAGCAACACCGGAGTATAATCCGCCGGCGCTCCACCAGTAATTGACATCGCCTCATTAACCTGCTCAACCTGCCGCAATTCTACCAACTCGCCCGGGAGCATAGTAGTATCGCCACCATCTTCCATCCTGACTTTGTTGGTCATCTGGCGAACGATGACCTCGATGTGCTTATCAGAAATATCCACGCCCTGAGACTGATAAACCGACTGCACCTCATTCACCAAAAACGTCTGCACCTGTTGGAAACTCTCCAAAGCAGCCTCAAAAGTAGACTGCCGCTCCTTGAGCACGTGGAAGAACACCTCCAGAATTTCGTGAGGATTGGCGGGCCCATCGGTCAAAGCTTCGGCGACGCCTACGCGCTGTCCGTCGGAAACGATCGGGTTTTGACCAGGCAACAAAGGATACTCCTCAATCCGGCCATCATCCTCAATCACCGCAAGTTCCACAACATCGTCATCCGTAACCACGCGAGCCGTCCCCGGCCGCTTGGCTAAAATACAAGCTTCCTTCGGCTTCCGCCCTTCAAGAAGTTCCTCAATCCGTGGCAAACCCTGAATGATATCCCCAGTCTTTGCCCGCTCAAACACCAGAATCACCAAATTGTCACCCCGCTGCACCAAGTCGCCGTCGTCTACGTGCAGCACAGCACCGGCCGAAACCCGGTAAGGACGAGCCACCCTGAGCAAGAGTTTCGCCGATTCTGTCTCCGACGCAGGTACAACCTTCACAACTTGACCGGACTCTTCGAGAACAACCCCCGGAGCTATTTCGGTACCAGCCACCAGCAGTTGACCCGGACTCACATCCGGCGTACCCGCCACAGAGATCGAAATAGAATCGGCATCTCGCATCACCAACAGTCGGCGCACTGGTTCGCCATGCCCCTCACGGATGCCCCGAACGATGCCCGCTTCTTTGCAGAGAATCTCCGTGCGGGCGACTACTGCCCCGGGCGCGATCGACTGCCCATCTTCGACCAACAGCCGCGTGTGAGTGCTGCCCTGAGTCGGATCTGCAGACACATCCCGCCGAATCACCAGCGATTCCAAAATGACTAGCTGCAAGCGGAAAGTCTTTGAAGCTCGATCGCCCCCATCAGCCACAGCCATCGCCAACTCTTGCGACGCACTAGCGTCTTCAGGCGAACCCCAAGCCGGGCCCGAACCGTCCGCCCCAAAAGCCGTAGCATCCTCCTCATCCGGCAGCAGCTCGATATCCGCCGCCAGTTGCGGAGCTCCCGAACCAATTTCCAAGATAAGCTGAGTCCGCAGCAGTTCCAATCCCTCGACTGATTTGACGCGCTCCCCATCCTTATAAGGAAGTCGCTGCACCGCTTTCAAAGAGATCGACTCATTCAGCGCCGTCTGAGAAGGCACAGGTGGCTTATCCGGCACCGGAAACTCCACCACAGGCCGCAGCAGCAAAGCCGGGCCCTCGGGAGTTTCGATATACTCCGCATAGCCCAACTCTTCGGCAACCAAGCCTGGGAAAATTTCTTCACCGGCGTTGACGATTTGACCTTCCCCAAATGTTAGCGGCGGGCGGTCAACTACATGGAGTGTGCCCGGTTTGATCACAATTTCCCGGAGGATGTCATTTTTCTGAGTGATTTCCACTGCCCCGCTGGTTTGGCAGAAAATATCCTTAACCACCTCAGTACCGGCCTCAACGTACTGGCCATCTTCCACCAGCAGCAATGAAATATCTTTATTTACCTCGTGGCACTCTTCCGGTATCCAGAGCAGAGTCCCGCCTTTAACGACTTCGTAGCCAAGTTTAGCTTTGCCGCGCTTGTGGACTTCCACCCCACCGTACTTGACAATGCCCCCTGTAGCTGTGCGGTAGCTGTCGTCGAGCAGTTCGGCGACGACTTCCCCGTTGATGACTTTGCTCCCGGGAGCCGTCTTTAGGGAAAACCGCTGCTTAGAAGATGTTTCGATGGTGTAGTGGTCGCGGCCGCCTGCGCTTTCTGCCCGCACGACTGCTTGGTCGAGCAGGACTTGGGCGGTGATAATTTCAATTTCTCTGGGGTCAGCGATGCGGACTACGCCACCGTGTTCAGAGATGAGTTTGGTTTCGGCAATTACGCTTTCGGCCGGAATGCGATCGCCATTTTTCACTGCAGGTTCGGCACCAGGGGGCAAGTTGTAGACCTCTCCTGAGAGAATCCAAATCAGTCCGCCTTTGCTGGCTGTGCGGGTTGTGTTCCCTTGGCGGTCGGTTTTTTCTTCAGGCACCAAATCAGCAAATTTGGCTTCTCCGGCTAAGTCGGAAGCCACGTCTGTAGTCACTTTTTCAGTGGTTTTGCGGGCGGCGCGACCGACGATCGGCACTTCTGCCAAAACTTGACCGGGAATGGCGCGCTGTCCGTCTTTGACCATCAGAGTAGAACCCTGGACGATCGCCAATTCGATTTTCAGTTTTTGATTTTTGGCGCCTGATTTCCCTTCTTCAAAGCCGTCGCCTTCAAATACAAGTTTGCCGTTGTTTTCTGCCACCAGCGCTTCTTCGCCGTGTCTGGTGCGGAAGGAGCGAGTACGCAAGTTCTTGAATTTCACTACGCCCGGGAAGGGTGCGCGTTCTTGTTTCGCGACTTCTCCAGTGAATACGCCCCCGGTGTGGAAGGTACGCATGGTGAGCTGGGTTCCCGGTTCCCCGATCGACTGAGCTGCAATAATCCCGATCGCTTCTCCCATGTCCACCATTTTCAAGTGGGCGAGACTCCAGCCATAGCAGTGCTGACAAACCGATCGCGTAGATTCGCAAGTCAGGGGCGATCGTAAATACACCTCTGCCACCCCAGAATTACCAATTTCCGTCGCCAACTCCTCGGTAATTGGCTGATTTCGCACGGCTTTTTCGCTGCCGTAAGACACGATTTCCCCGGTTTTGGGGTGCACCACATCTTTGGCGAACACCCGCCCTAGCAGCCTGTCCTTGAGGGGAATCAGCACTGTTGCTCCGTCCGTCATCGGCCGTACTCGAATTCCCCGCTGAGTGCCGCAGTCCACTTCCCGCACAATTACGTCTTGGGACACATCCACCAAACGGCGAGTCAAATAGCCAGAGTCTGCCGTCCGCAAAGCTGTATCTACCAAGCCTTTGCGCGCGCCGTAGGAAGAGATGATGTATTCGGTGACGGTGAGTCCTTCGCGGAAGTTGGTTTTAATTGGCAAGTCGATGATTTCTCCTTGGGGGTCAGCCATCAATCCGCGCATTCCGACTAGCTGCCGCACTTGAGAAATGTTTCCCCGCGCCCCGGAGAATGCCATCATGTAGACCGAGTTTAGGGGGTCTGTGGCTCGGAAGTTTTTGACTACTTCGTCTTTGAGGTCTTCTGATGTGCTGTTCCAGGTATCGATTACTTTTTGGAAGCGTTCGACTTCGGTGATTTCGCCTCTGGTGTATTTTTGTTCGGTGATGCGGATTTCTTCTTCGGCGGCATCGAGGAGCGATCGTTTTGACGGGGGCACTTGCAAATCGTCTACGCTAATCGAAACTCCCGCTCGTGTCGCAAAGCGGAAACCCAAGTCTTTGAGTTTATCGGCCATTTGCGCTGTACGGGCCGTTCCGTAGTGCATGAAAGACCAAGAGATTAATTTTTTGAGCTGACCTTTGTCAACAACTCGATTGCGAAAAACAATTTCCTTATTTTCTGTCATTTTTCTGAGTAGTGGTAATTGGTAACTTTTACTGGCCTTCGACTTCGGTTCCTGAGCGAATCCGAAGGATGGAGGAACCGCGTAGCCGAAGTATTGGTAATTGGTAATTGGTAATTGGTAATTGATAAGTAGAGTGGCGGGAAAAAACAACAAGCCTTTTGTAGGGGGTTGGTTTAGCGTATAAGGAAGAGAGCTAAGCTAGGAGATAAATGCACTCCCCTGCCCTTCCCACAATAAAGTTTACTTGCACCTACCTACTTAATTGGTAATGAGTAACTTTTACTGCCCTTCGACTTCGATCGGGAACCGCGTAGCCGAAGTATTGGTAATTGGTAATTGGTAATTTTTCCGTCTTCAATCGCTATTATTTGTTAGCAATTAGTGGCGAATTATTACCCATTACCTGTTACCCATTACCTCTTACCCATTCCCAATTTCTAATTGTTAATTACCGATTCGATCGTTTGGTGATAGATAATCCTGCCCGGAGTAGTGCGAATGAATTGATTGATCACCTTGCCCTCTCCGTCTTCCCGAACCCGGCGGAACTTGTATTCTTTCGTCACTATACCGTCGGTAGAGCGTTCCACCTTCAGCGGTTCTCCCTCGGGTTCTGCGTTTTCTATGGCGCCTTGAAACCTCACCCACACATAAGAGTGCAAGTCAACGATTCCTTGTTCGTAAGCTACAACCGCGTCGGTAAGGTTGGAGAAATAGTGACCGGCTCCTTTTTGAGCGTCAGGATTTTCGGCTGTCAAGTAATAGCAACCGAGCACCATATCTTGAGAAGGAGTAACGATCGGTCTTCCGGTTGCCGGCGACATAATGTTGTTAGAAGCCAGCATCAGCAAGCGCGCTTCCGCCTGAGATTCCAGAGACAAAGGCACGTGCACGGCCATTTGGTCGCCGTCAAAGTCAGCGTTAAAAGCCGGACAGACTAGCGGGTGAAGTTGAATCGCCCTGCCGTCTACCAAAATCGGCTCAAAGGCTTGAATCCCCAAACGGTGGAGGGTCGGCGCCCGGTTTAGCATTACCGGGTGTCCTTCAATCACCTCCTGAAGCACGTCCCAAACACTGGGATCGTTGCGCTGGATCAGTTTTTTGGCAGCTTTGATGTTGTTGACCAATCCTTGGCGGATCAAGCGGTGGATGACGAAAGGCTGGAAAAGCTCGATCGCCATTTCCCTCGGCAAACCGCACTGATGAATTTTCAGTTTCGGTCCCACCACAATCACCGAACGCCCGGAGTAGTCAACCCGTTTCCCCAGCAAGTTTTGCCGGAAGCGACCTTGTTTCCCTTCAATGATGTCCGACAGCGACTTCAGCGGGCGGTTGTTTGCCCCCACCACTGTCCGGCCCCGGCGACCGTTGTCAATCAGCGCATCCACAGCTTCTTGCAGCATCCGCTTTTCGTTGCGGATGATAATCTCCGGCGCCAGAATTTCTTGGAGTCTCGCCAAGCGGTTGTTGCGGTTGATTACTCTCCGGTAAAGGTCGTTGAGGTCGCTCGTTGCAAAACGCCCGCCGTCTAGCTGTACCATCGGCCGCAAGTCGGGGGGAATCACCGGAATCACATTGAGCACCATCCAATCGGGTTGAGATCCCGTAGCGATGAAGTTGTCAATTACCCGCAAACGTTTAATTAACTTCGCCCGTTTTTGACCTTTAGCATTAGCAATATCTTCCCGCAACTTTTCCGCTTCGCTTTCTAGCGGAATGTTTTGCAGCAAAACTTGCAAAGCTTCAGCACCAATCCCCACTTCTACACCTGTGAGTGTGGAATCTTCGCTGTAAAGTTCGTCTTCTATTTCCAGCCAAGCATCTTCGGTTAGCAATTGCTTGTATTGCAGTTTTTCGGCATTACCGGGGTTGAGAACAACATAGGCATTGAAATAAACTATTTGTTCGACATCTCGCAGCGGCATATCTAACAGAATTGCCATGTAACTCGGGATGCCTTTGAGATACCAAACGTGAGCTACTGGAGCTGCTAATTTGATAAATCCCATCCGGTGACGGCGGACGCGAGATTCAGTGACTTCTACACCGCATCTTTCGCAAACAATGCCTCTATGGCGAACTCGTTTGTACTTCCCACAATGACATTCCCAATCTTTTGCAGGCCCAAAAATGCGCTCGCAAAACAAGCCATCCATTTCAGGTTTTAACGTCCGATAATTTATTGTTTCGGGCTTCGTCACTTCTCCAGTTATCTGACCGTTGGGTAAAGTTCTCTCTCCCCATTGTCGAATTCTTTCTGGTGAAGCTAACCCTATCTTGACGTAATCAAAGCGTTGTTCTATTTTAGCCATTCTTGACTCCAATTGATAATTTACAGTAGATTATTTGTGGTGGTTTATCTTTTTTCTGTGCTTTTTTTACGGCTTAAATCAATCTTATACTCCTTTATATGTGATATTGTTTTTAATATCATAGATGACACTTGAGGAGACTCTTAAGTCATCAGCTATTTTAGAGATTGATTCTCTATCTCTAATCCTTTTTCGTACCTCAAGAGCTTGCTCGAAAGTCAATTTCCGATCGAGATATCCACCTATGCGAGGAACTGGAACCTCTTGGCCTGCTTCCTTCCAAGTGACGTGATACTTAATATCATGTATGGTTTTGCGACCCACACCATATTCCTGAGCTACATCCTTCACTCTCTCTCCTGCGGCTAGTTTTTGCCGAATTTCTCGTACCTTTTCCCAGTCTAATTTTGCCTTGGAAAGGGGATGACTTTTTCCTTGAGTGCGTCCTTTCTTAGAAGCATCTAATGAATTTTGAGTGCGAGTACCACCCCAAAGGTGTTCTGGATTAATACAACTGGGATTGTCGCAGGTATGACAAGCATCTATTGAAGTCGGAACTGCACATCCTAATTTCTCAGCTAAAACAGCACGAGTAACTGATTTCGATTTCCCATTTTTCCAGTATCTGCCATAGCCTTGACCGTCCTTTGAGCCTTGAAAAATGATGCAGCCGTTGTCTTGAATTTCTCCTAAAAAACCGGGCAAAACTGTAGTGAAGTTATCGGGAATATTTGTCTGAAGTATCTTAGTAATAGTTTCATGTTGTACTCCATACTCTTTTGCTAGGTGGTTTTTGACTGTTCCAGATAAATATTTAGTCTGAATTTCCCGGAGTTGTTCGATCGACAGTTGGCCAATACCCGGAATACTTTTGCGTCTGGGAGTTTTGCGATCGCGCTCCATCATCTGCCCGGTATTTTCCGCCGCAGTTCCCGCTACGAGATGTGCTGGGTTGATGCAGCTTCGATTGTCGCAGGTGTGGCAAGCAAAATAACCGGAACCAAGGAATCCTGCTATTTTTGATTCGAGGACTAATCGGTGGACTAATACCGTTTTGCCATCGAGCCACTTGCGCGCGTAACCGTTGCCAAACTTGCTCCCTTGCCAGTTAATACAGCCTGTCGCCCGGTCAACTTCTCCTTCTATTCCTGGGACAACTGTTACAATAGTCATGTCAGCGTCTCTCCTCTTAAGAGCGTTGATTCGCCTCACCAGTGTTCGTACCACTGCTGAGGCATTTTAATTTGAGATTGTCGATTAAAGATTAAAGAATTGAATCCGGTCAAAAAATCTTTAATCTTTAATCTTTAATGCCTAATCCTCGTCAAGTTCGTCACGAGAAAGCGATTCGTAAGTAGGCCGGGAGGGCGATCGCTTGCCCCCAGCATCTGCCATCAAATCCACCTCAACGTGCTCGCTGCCCTCGTCGGACGTATTCACCTTGTGCACAGCAATATCCAAGCACAAAGACTGCAACTCCCGCATCAGCACCTTGAAAGATTCCGGCGTACCGGGCCGCGGAATAGCTTTGCCTTTGACGATCGCATTCAGCGCTTCATTCCGTCCCTGCATATCGTCCGACTTCACAGTCAGCAACTCTTGTAAAGTATAAGCTGCGCCGAACGCTTCCAGAGCCCAGACTTCCATTTCTCCGAACCGCTGACCCCCCTGCTGCGCTTTGCCGCCCAAAGGCTGCTGCGTTACCAGCGAGTAAGGGCCTGTGCTGCGGGCGTGGATCTTATCGTCTACCAAGTGAACCAGCTTCAGCATATAGGCGATGCCGACTGTGATGGGGCGATCGAACGGTTCCCCTGTTCGGCCATCGTAGACAATAGTCTTGCCGGGGTGCTTTTCGTTAAACACCCAAGGCTTGCCGGTTTTTTCGCGGGCTTCCTGCAGCTTGCCGTGCACGGTTTCCCGCGACTTTTCAGCGCCGTGCATTTCATCAAAAGGCACCATCTTGAACCGCATGGACAGATTTTCGCCCGCCCATCCCAGCAAGCACTCAAAAATCTGACCCACGTTCATCCGCGACGGTACGCCCAAGGGATTGAGCACTATGTCAACCGGAGTCCCGTCGGGCAAATAAGGCATATCCTCCATCGGCAGAATCCGGGACACAATACCCTTATTCCCGTGGCGGCCGGCCATTTTGTCGCCGACTTGAATTTTCCGCTTTTGAGCTACGTAGACGCGGACGACCATGTTGGCGCCGGGGGGCAGTTCGTCGCCCTGTTCGCGGGTAAAGACCCGCACGTCCACCACGCGGCCTTTTTCGCCGTTAGGGACGCGGAGGGAATTGTCGCGCACGTCGCGGGCTTTTTCGCCGAAGATTGCCCTCAGCAGTTTTTCTTCCGGCGGTTGGTCGGATTCGCCCTTGGGGGTGACTTTGCCGACTAGGATGTCGCTGGCTTCCACCCAAGCACCTTTGCGGATAATGCCCTGTTCGTCTAGCTGGCGCAGCGCGTCTTCGCCGACGTTAGGAATTTCGCGGGTGATTTCTTCGGGCCCGAGTTTGGTTTGGCGGGCTTCGATTTCATATTTTTCAATGTGGATCGAAGTGTAGACATCTTCGTACACCAAACGCTCGCTAATTAGCATCGCGTCTTCGTAGTTGTAGCCTTCCCAAGGCATATAAGCTACGAGGATGTTGTGACCCAGAGCGAGTTCTGCCCCTTCGGTGGAGGAACCGTCAGCGAGCACTTGACCTGCTACGACTCGATCGCCCTCATAAATCAGCGGACGCTGGTTTAAACAAGTATCTTGGTTAGAGCGCTGATATTTTTGCAGTTCGTGTTCGATGCAGCCAGCATATTTTTGCTTCCAAACCGAGGGCTGTTTGACTTTGAGATCGTCGTATTCCTTAATCAGGAAATGTTCTTCGCTGGAATTCGATTCGGCATCTACAGCCAGGGGTTTGACAATAATCCGGGTAGCGTCGATGTAAATCACCTCGCCGTCGATCCGGGAAACCACAACCATCCCGGAATCTCGGGCCGCCTGAGCTTCCAACCCCGTACCGACTAGCGGTCGTTCTGGTTTCAGTAGCGGCACAGCTTGCCGCTGCATATTCGATCCCATCAGAGCTCGGTTGGCGTCGTCGTGTTCCAGGAACGGAATCAGCGATGTCGCGACGGAGACGATTTGCACGGGCGAAATCGCCATGTAGTCCACCTGCATCGGTGTAGTCGTCGTAAATTCTTGGCGGTAGCGGACGGCTACAGTTTCGCCCAATAGGTTGTTGTTTTCGTCGAGACTGATGTCTCCGGGGGCGACGCGCAAATCGTCTTCTTCGTCGGCTGTCATGTAAACAGGGGCTTTGTCGCGCAGCACCCGTCCTTTTTCGACTGGATAAAAAGGAGTTTCAATGAAGCCGTATGGGTTGACGCGGGCGTGGGTTGCCAAGGAACCGATCAGACCGGCGTTGGGGCCTTCTGGTGTTTCGATCGGGCAAATCCGGCCGTAGTGGGAGGGGTGAATGTCCCGCACTGCAAACCCGGCGCGTTCCCGAGTCAGACCTCCTGGGCCCAAGGCGGAAAGCCGACGTTTGTGCGTCAGTTCTGCCAGAGGGTTGGTTTGATCCATGAACTGCGATAGCTGGGAGGAACCGAAGAATTCCTTGATTGCTGCTACCAGCGGTTTGGGGTTGACCAGAGAAGCGGGGCTGAGGGAGTCGGCATCCGAGACGGTCATTCTTTCGCGGATAATCCGTTCTAAGCGGTTGAGTCCGACGCGCACTTGGTTTTGCAGCAGTTCTCCGACACTGCGGACGCGACGGTTGCCTAAGTGGTCGATGTCGTCTGTCGAGCCGATGTCGAATTCGAGGTTAATTAAGTAGTCTATCGCCGTCAATATATCTTGCGATGTCAGCACCCGCATGGTATCGGGGACTGTCAAGCGCAATTTTTTGTTGAGTTTGTAGCGGCCGACTCGGCCCAAATCGTAGCGTTTGGGGTCGAAAAAGCGCGAGTTGAGGAGCTGTTCGCCGCCCGCCACGGTGGGGGGTTCGCCGGGACGGAGTTTGCGGTAGAGCTCCATCAAAGCTTCTTCTTCGCCGAATTGTCCTTCTTTCTCGATCGTTTTTTGGAAGTATTCCGGGTGCCGCAGGGAGTCGTAGATTTCGCCGTCTGTGAGTCCGAGGGCTTTGAGCAGCACCTGAGCCGATAGTTTGCGCGTTTTGTCGATTCTGACCCAGACTAAATCGTTTTTGTCTGTTTCAAATTTCAGCCAAGCGCCTCGGTTGGGGATGAGCGAGGCGTTGTAGGAACGGCGACCGTTTTTGTCGGTTTCCGATTTGTAGTAGACGCCTGGGGAACGCACGATTTGGTTGACTATCACCCGTTCCGCGCCGTTGATGATGAAAGTGCCGCGCTCGGTCATCAAGGGCAAGTCGCCGATGAAGACTTCTTGTTCTTTGATTTCCCCTGTTTCTTTGTTAATCAGGCGGGTGGGTACATACATTTGCACCGAGTAGGTGCTGTCCCTGCGCTTGGCTTCGTCCACGTCGTATTTCGGGCGCTTGAGTTTGAAGTCTTTGCCCATGAAGTGGAGTTCCAGCTTCCCCGTGTAGTCTGTAATCGGGGAGAAGCTGTCGAGTTCTTCGATCAGCCCGGCTTCTAGGAACCAGCGAAAACTTGCCCGCTGGATTTCGATCAAATCGGGCAAGGTGAAGGCGAATTCTGTGTAATCTTTAGTGGTCATGGGGGTCCTTTTTCCGCAGTGGCTCTAGCTTTTTACATGGCGCCAAGGCTGGGCTTTTTTACCTTGTTGCGTTTTTTTGATTGATTGTGTGAGAGAATTTATATGATGTTTTCGATCGCCTGCCAACTGCTGCAACGGTTATTTTTGCTGGTGGCTCGCAGTGTTTTTGTGCGAATTTTAGTTTCGATTCCGATGCTTTTAGCTCCGATATCGTGGTATCCCGGGGTAAATTCCCTACACTTTTGACTCCTAAAATTGACTTGACAGCTATTGCCAAATTGCTGAGGTTCCAAGTTTCTTCTGATGTGTAAGTTTGAGTGTGTAAGTTTGAGGTATTGCGTGAAGTTTTTGCCGATCCCGAAGGTTAGCGTACTCGCGTTGTGTTGGCATTTCCGGGGCGACATCGCAGTCGCGGATACTAAGCCAACGCCCGATCGGGCGGTTCTTTTTATTATAGGACGCAAATCCGATCGCAGCAGGCAACGCTAAAAGAATCTCCAATAAAGGATGAATCCGGTTTTTCCGGCAGGATAGAAATGAAATTGTCCCGATCGCTGGCTCCTAAATCGACCTGTTTTCCTCGTTTCTCTGTTCTGCTATAACTAAACTGAAAAGCCGAATAGCTGACAGGCATTTTCGGTTGTCTGCTGGGACAAAGTTAAGAGAGAAACTCCTCTCAATTTAGCAACTTGCTCGGCTACGTAGTAGACGTAGGCTGGTTCGTTGCGTTTTCCCCGCTGGGGTACGGGGGCGAGAAAAGGGCAATCTGTCTCGACTAGGATGCGATCGCTATTTACCATACAAGCTGATTCTTGTATTTGCAAGGCTTTTTTAAAGGTTACTGTTCCGCTAAAACTGATGTAGAAACCTAGGTCTAAAAACCACTGGGTTTCTTCGGGTGTGCCTCCCCAGCAGTGCATGACCCCGCGCACTGGCCCGCGAGTCTGCCAAAAGTTCCTCAGCATTTCGGCCATTGGGGCTGCGGCGTCGCGACAGTGGATAATGACTGGTTTGTCAAGTTCCTGGGCGATTTCAAGCTGTGCCTCAAACACTTTAAACTGATGTTCTCGATCGTCAGCTTTATAAAAGTCCAGTCCGGTTTCGCCGATCGCCACTACCCTAGAGTCCGAATTCGCTAATTCCCTAATCTGGCTCGCCGTCTCGTCTGTCCACTTCTCGGCATCTAGGGGGTGGAGTCCAACCGCAAACGAGACTTCGGCAAACTGATTGGCGATTGCTTGAATGCCGGCAAATTCTTCTGGCTCTACACAAGAATGAACCAACCGAACTACACCAGCTTCGCGCCAGCGTTCTCGAATGGCTTCTAACTCAGATTTGTAGGTCTCAAAGTTGATATGAACGTGAGTGTCGATGAGCTGCATGGGGGAAGCAGATTAGAAATGATACGGGAGAGTCCTGGTGGGATAGGGCGAGGGGGAGTGAGAGAGTCTGGGAGTGGGAGTGGCCGAGAGTGTGTGGGAAAAATGTTCCGTCTTCTTTCTTTCTTCTTCCTTCTTCACGCTTGACTTCTTCACCCTTGACTTCTTCCCTCAACATCCATCCCTTCAATCTTGTACACTGCTTCGTTGCCGAACTTTCTGCTTCCTTAAGATGCTACCGATACTTCGTGCGGCTTGAGGGTTCTTGCCAAGCGGGACTTTTTGCGAGCGCCGTTGTTGCGGTGGAGTACACCTTTTTTGACAGCTTTGTCAATTTTGCTGTAGGCCTCAGACATTCGCTGCTGGACTTCTTGCATTAATTCCGGGCTCGGAGCCGCGGCGTACTTGTCTACGGCAGCGAAATACTTCTTCATCAAAGTTTTGACCGCTGACTTGTAAGATTTGTTGTACAAGCGGTTACGTTCGGCGATTTTGACTCGTTTGACGGCGGACTTAATATTTGCCATAGTTCAGTTGCTGGAAGTAGGTATTCATTGATACACCCTAGTCTCAAGAGAGTCCCAAGACACGGGGATTTTGAAGGACAACCTTTTCGGGATCGATCCGCAAAAAGCTTGATTTTTAAAGGCGGAGTGAGACAGCCAACTTTCCATTAGCTCAGATTGAGCTGAGTCTGTGGCTACTTTTTGGCGACGCCCGCGCAATAATTTTTTATTGACTCATTTAACTGCCTGTTTTTTACCCCTGACAATACCCATAAGGTAGGACATGGGTCTTACAGAGGCGTTTTGCGGTGTTTCCACCGTCACGAGTTAAAGTCACGGTTTCTTGCGCGCAATTTTCAAGTATACAATAATTTGGCGTTTTTTTATAAAAAAATTATCAGGTGTTGGAAAAACTAATATAGCACCTATTCTGCTTAAAATCCAATTCTCTGAAAAATCCAAGTTAAGCTATAACAAAGAATACGGGTTATTTGGGCTTCGGCAAGAAGCACTTACCGAAGGTAGAAGGTAAAAAGCTGAAGGTAGAAGGTAGAAGGTAGAAGACAGCAACGGATCTGAAGGTAGAAAGTAGAAGGCAGAATCAAAATTCTTCCGCTCGAACACTCTCCCTCTCGGATATTATCGGGGTCGGACACTCTCCCCTTCTGCGTTCCAACCCTCTCACCGGGCACCCGGTTCTCTGGCGGGCAATTCCTAGAGAAGATTGTGACTTGTCCTCAGTGTTGCAAAATCCTCGACAGAGATTTAAACGCTGCACTGAAGCCTTGGAAAATGCCGCGACTCTCGCGGTTTAAGCTTGTGGACTGGTGGTGGCCTACTTCTCTAGGAGAACGCCACAAAAATCCCCAATTGTCAAGCAAATGTTAGTGAAGTTATAGACGGCATTCCTAATCTCCATGCTGCGAATCATTACTCAGTGGGTTGAGGCACAAGCTGAACTGCGACGGATCTGCGATCGCACCCATGACGAACTTGTCGTTCACAAAGAAGCCACCGTGCGGGAGGTGCTGCAAGCTGTAAGGCGCAGAGGCGATCAGGCTGTGCTGCACTACACTGCTGAATTTGACCGCATGACCCTAAATGTGGAAGATTTACGGGTCAGCGGCGCCGAACTGGATGCTGCTTACCAGCAGGTGTCGAAAGAATTATTAAATGCCATCCGGCTGGCTTGCAAACAGGTAGAGGCGTTTCACCGACAGCGCGTACCCAAGTCTTGGGTGCAGTTTGGCGATGACGAGATTGTTTTGGGCAAGCGCTACACGCCGGTCGATCGAGCGGGAATCTACATTCCTGGGGGTCAGGCGTCCTATCCGAGCTCGGTGATCATGAATGCGGTGCCTGCGAAGGTCGCCAAGGTGCCGAGACTGGTGATGTGTACTCCCCCCGGACAGGAGAAGAAAATGAATCCTGCGGTGCTGGTAGCGGCTCAGGAAGCGGGAGTTGATGAGATTTATCGGGTCGGCGGGGCGCAGGCGATCGCGGCTTTGGCCTACGGTACGGAAACTATTCCGAAGGTGGATTTAGTTACTGGGCCGGGGAATATTTACGTCACTCTGGCTAAAAAACTGGTTTACGGGACTGTGGGGATCGATTCTCTGGCTGGCCCGTCGGAGGTGTTGATTATTGCGGATGGTTCGGCGAATCCCGTGCACGTGGCTGCGGATATGTTGGCTCAAGCTGAGCACGATTCGATGGCGTCGGCAATTTTGCTGACGGCGGATTCGGTGCTGGCTAGGAAGGTGGTGGCTGAGGTAGACAGACAGTTGGCAAATCACCCGCGCCGAACTTTAACAGAAAAGGCGATCGCCAACTATGGTTTAGTCGTGGTAGTTGACTCGCTCAAAGCGGCGGCGGAACTCTCTAACGAGTTTGCCCCGGAACACTTGGAATTGCAAGTTGCAGATCCCTGGGCTTTGCTCGACCAAATTCGCCACGCTGGGGCGATTTTCTTGGGCTGCTCGACGCCGGAAGCTGTAGGTGATTATTTGGCTGGCCCGAATCACACTTTGCCGACTTCTGGGGCTCCGCGCTATGCGTCGCCGCTGGGTGTCGAAACTTTTATGAAGCATTCGAGTTTGATTCAGTATTCGCCTGCTGCACTTAAGAAGGTGAGTAGGGCGATTAATGTTTTGGCGGAAGCAGAGGGGCTTCCTTCTCACGCTGATTCGGTGCGGCTGCGGACTGAAAATGAGGGAAAGGGTGAGTTTTAGAGGGTAGATTTAAGTAGATGATCGGCAAAATACAGAGGTAGTCAAAAGCGAGTGAAATGCAATGAAAGGAAGCAATTCTCTTGCGATTATGGTAGCTTTACATTCTGTGACAAGCGGTCCAATTTATTTGCACTTACCTACTTACGCACTGCGGGCTTAAGAAACCCGGTTTCTTCAAGAATCTTGCTTAAATGACGCAATTATGTTAAGAAACCGGGTTTCTGGGTAGGTAATAATGATGTGGGTGGGAAGCGCGAAAATAGGGGAAAGTAGGCAACAATCAACGAAATATTTAAAGTCTAAATATCTCAGGTTTAAAGGTGCATGGTATTGAATACTGTTTTGGTAGCGATCGACAATTCAGAGCTTGCAGAACGGGTTTTGCAAGTTGTAGGACAATTTCAGCTAGAACCGACGGCAAAGGTGATTCTAGTTCATGTTGTCAGTTCTGGTATGTCGGATTTTGACGCGGTTGTCGATCGACCTCACGCTCAGGGAGATGAGATTGCTTACCGAGAGGTGGAGAAGTTACTGCAATCTTATCAGGAAAAGTTGCCTTGCCAGAGCGAATTGGAGATTGTTTCGGGACAACCTGCAGAAGAAATTGTGCGTTTGGCTAATATTTATAAGGCGGATTTAATTGCGATCGGCTGTCGGGGTTTGACTGGTTTAAAGCGAATTTTGGAGGGCTCGGTGAGTGCTGAGGTTGTCGCTGAGGCTCCTTGTTCGGTGTTGGTGGTGCGCGCCAAATGACCGGGAAAACCCCATAACCGCTGCAATGGGTAGAGTAGATATCAACCAAATTGCTGCAATCCCTTACTGTGCAAATTATCCTCAATGTGCTGCATTTCCTTCATATCCTCACCCGCAACTATCCCGTACATTTCCGTGTAGATTTTTCCGTATTTAACCTTCTCTAAAGCCGACAGGATTATCAAGTCCTTGCGAGCGAGTTCTGGTTTCAGCGTGACAAGAATCGATTCCAAAGTCCCATCCATTCGCCAGCTACTGGAATATTGAGCCACCTCCTTTCCCAGCCCCAGTAAGGTATGGCGCTGCACACAAAGCGGAGTCGAGCCATTAACTCGGAAATTGGCATCAATGGCATACAACTCTCCCTCAGAGTCTTCTAGCACGTCGAAGCCAATAACGCCGAAATAACCCTGTTGGTGAGCATATTTACCAATAGCGGCAATCATCTCAAAAAACCTACTCATGTCGGTTTCGCGGTAGTGAATTAGTCCCCCTAAATAGCTGCCCTCTGGGGTGACAAGTTGGCTGGTAGTGCCGATAAGCGTGATATTTCCCGTTTTGCTTACATAGAACTGCACGCAGTAGTTCTGCACTTCATTCTTGACGAATTCCGAGACAATAATCGTATCCAGCAACTTAATATCCAGATATTTCCTCACTTCCTGCAAGCAGTAGTTCAGATCGCTGGCGCTTTTGATAATATAAGTCCCTTCTCCAGAAAGTCCGTGGGATGCTTTAATCAAGTAGGGGAATTTCTCGGGTAACTGAATGCTTTCGAGATTGACTTCGTGCAGATTGTAGGTTTGGTATTTCGGACATTGCACGCCTAATTCTGCTAGCGTTGCTTTGCTGAGCAAGTGGTAGTGGATGTCGGGATGGACGGCGTGTTTTTCTGGTTTGAGATTGTCGAAGGGAAATAGAGTGAGGAGTTTGTCAAAGCGATCGCTTACGCTGAGATCTTCGAGATAAGTTGAGCAGTCTATCATCTCCATACTGCTGTAGCTGAAGCCAAAATGCTCCCGCCAATAATCCATCAGCGAGTTCGGCGGCGAATTAATCACAATCCCTGGGATGGCATCGCCTAACACAGCCAGATTTTTCCAAGGTTCCTTCTGACCAATCTTGTCGAAAGAAGTTTTGGTGGCTTCACTGCTGCCGTCTTGAATAAAGTATTTTTCCCTGTTGGGGTAAGCAGCCCAACTGGCAGTTGCAGGGTAATTTAGGATGAACGCATAACGTGCATCTGTGATGTCTGCAGCAAATAAATCGGAAAGAGAATTACCCTGAAAGTAAGGAAAGTCGTATGTTGAGTTCATAATAAACCTTCAAGTCGAGTTTGAATTGAACTGTTTTGCCGGCCACTAAGTAGCTCGACACAATTAAAAGTAGGGTGGGCAATGCCCGCCCTACAAATTGAAAAAATGTTTATTGATGTCCAGCTACTTAATACCTAGGAAACAAGATATTAGTTGCGGAATTTTAACACTCTCCAACTAGGGAGAATGCAACCTCAATAATTTCAATGATGGACGAGTTGTTTTTTCTTAGTGAACACAGCCACCTTGTCCATTTCTGAGGTTCTATAAGCACAAGCCATGTCGGTTGAGTTATGCGCCCAGCCAACCCGCCCTTGAGGGTCTATGAGGATGCACCCAGCTTCTCCTGCCACCTTAGATGCCAGAGTCTCAATAGCCATCTGCGCTGCTTCATCTGGGTGCTTGCCGGACGCTAGAATGTCGATCGCCGTCTTCGCCAGAACTACTGGTATAATCGACTCGCCATCGCCTGTGGTCGAGCAACCGCCCTGTTGACTGTCAGCAAACAAGCCTGAGCCGATAATGGCGCTGTCGCCGACGCGACCGGCGGGCTTATTCATAGTGCCGCCTGTTGAGGTACCGGCAACTAAGGTGCCGCTGCTGTCTAAAGCTACACAACCAACGGTATTGGGGCGGTCAATAACTTCTTTTTCCTCCTCCCACTCTTCCTGTTGCTCATCCGCGATTAAGTCTTCTTTTGCAGACATCTCGGCTCCATTTTCTGCTGCAAAATGTTCTGCGTGATCCGCTACTAAGAACATGGGTTTTGTATCCATAATCTTTCGCGCCACGGAGATGGGATGCCGCACGCCTTGAACATTGGCGAGGGCTCCCCAAGCTAATGAACCACCTTCCATCATCGCTGCGTCTAGCTCTACCTCTCCCTTGCTGTTGAGAACCGATCCAAAGCCTGCGTTAAATGTCTGGTCAGCTTCCAGAACCCGGATAGCTGCCTCAACAGCTTCTGCTGCTGTACCCCCCCTTGCGAGCACTGCCCAACCAGCTTCTGCTGCTGCGGTACAGCCTGCATTGTTGGCTGCTACCTTGTCTTCTGAGATGGTTTTTGCTCCACCGTGAACAATAATGCTTAGTACCATAAATTTCCTTTTTTTTATCTGAATATCTACTTAAAAATTCCTTATATCAATCAATTTATTATAAGCAATTTTTAAGTATTTTATTTGATGCTAGTTATATAGGCTAGCTGTGTTTAATTTAGGATTCGTCTATCTTCAGATATAATTATTTTTGTCGAGATTTCTATTCCTCCCGACCTAGCTATTTACAAATTATTAATATATATGTTGCTAAAGTTATGTCAATAGTTCGATCACATTTAGCTTCGAGTTAGTTAAGGAACTTGAAAGAGTTAGGGAATAAAGATGAGGTACAACTTAAGGGGATGCACTACACCTTAACAGGCAAAATTGCTAAACGTGAAGAATGAGACTTTGAGAGACAATAAGTGCGATCGGCCTTCACATCAGTCTGAGCCTTTCTGCTGACCCGCCAAAAACCCGCGCAGCCGCAACAAACTAGCCGTTTGACCCAAATTCAGCCTTAGCAGCGGCACTCCCGTGCGATCGCTAATTCGGCGGTACTGTTATTGCTGTGCTAAAATCGCTACTTTTACTGTTAACAAAAGTTGCAATATTTTTTATTAAAACCCCAAGTAAAGGCAGATAAACGCATAGGCAAATTACAAATTACCATTAATTCATTTAGCTTACTTTCCTGAAAGTAAGGTTGATTCTTGGTTGAGTAACTTTGGCTGCTTTCGGGATTTGGTGTTGCCAAAAATGCTGGGTTTGTCCTTTCATCAGCAGGAAGCTTCCAGGAGTTAATTGAATTTCTAATTTCGTTTCTTTTTGGTATTTGTGCCTGAGCATAAAACGACGAGTAGCCCCAAAACTTACAGAACCTATCGCTGGGTTTTCACCAAGTTCTGATTCATCATCACTGTGCCAAGCTACACTATCTTTGCCGTCGCGATATAGATTAAGCAACACGCTGTTAAACAATGTACCTGCTATTGCTTCTATTTTAGATTTGATTGTTAGGAGTGTAGGTGTCCATACATTAGGCTCCATTTTTATGTTGGAGTAAGTGTAAGATTTACCTGCGTCTCCGTACCATGCGGTAAGTCGCGGTATAGCGACTTGCTTGCCAAAAAGCAGAGCCACCTCTTGCTTCCAATTAATAGTGCCGTACAATTCCGCAAATATCTCGTTGCTCTCATTGTTATTGAAGAAGTCGCGGTACATGATTATTTCGGCATCAGGTAGAGATAATTGCTGACCATGTTTCTGGCTTTGTGCTTTTGGCTCTTCCCACAATGAAAGTTGAGTATACATAAATCTGCTCGCTGATTACGTTTTACTGAAATTTATAAATATACAGTTGTTGACACAAGCACTGCCCAGCTTTACCATTAATCATGTAAAGCTAATTTTAGCATTTTAACAAGACAAGGATAATTACTTTTTCTCAACTTACAGCTAATGTTGCATACCGAATTGGGCGAAAAGTCTAGGATATGTTCCGGTATGTTTTTACCCAGGGACATAAGTTTAGATAATGCCAGAAAAATTCGGTTACTCTTGCTTTTGCCCTCCTTGCCCGCGATCGCTGCTGTGATGGATCTTGACCTAATCCTAGTCCTCAATGAAGCGCTCTTCACATCACTCGGAGGCTTTCTGCTTACCCGCCAAAAACTCCCGCAGCCGCAGTAAACTAGCCGTTTGCTCGAAATTCAGCGCTAGCAGCCACACTCCGTCCAACCGAGACTGCACCCAACCGTCACCCCAATACCACTCGTGAAAAATGAAAATGCTCTCCCCTTCCAACCATGTAGCGATCGAGCTTTGGGCTTTTATCATGGATCTAAATTGTGTGGCCGGTCTTTAATTTTTGTGCTGCGACTCATCAATGCAGACTGACAGCGTTCCCAATAAATTTTAGAGACGCGATCGCCCTGATTCTGACGCCAACACTCGGCAAACAGCCGCGCCCCTTCAGCCAACTTCCCTTCGGAGTAAATTGCCAAAGCTTCAGCAAACAATTCCAGCGTAGCTAACTTGCCCTGTTTAATTTCTGGCGTGTCAGCATCAAACACCTCATAAACCGTCACCGCTTCAGATTTCCCCTTAACTTTTACCGTGTCGAGAGTGCGGATTGCGTACTGAGATGGATTTTCTAAACGCGAGTAAGTTGACTGGGTGATTAACAGCGACACCCCATAATTTTTCGTCAAACTTTCCACCCGAGAAGCCAAATTCACCGCATCGGAAATTACTGTGCCCTCCATGCGATTTTGACCGCCCACCGTTCCCAGCATCAAAGTTCCAGTATTGATGCCAATCCCAATCTGAATCGGTGGATAACCACAATTGGCGCGATTTTGATTGTATTCAACGAGGCAGTCCAGCATGGCAATTCCGGCTTTCACAGCATTATCAGCTTCCCCACTAAACAGCGCCATAATTGCATCGCCAATATATTTATCAATAAACCCGTTATTTTCATTAATAACTGGTTCCATACGAGAAAGATAGGAATTGATAAATTTGAAATTATCCTCCGGTGTCATACTTTCCGAAAGCGTGGTGAAGTCGCGAATGTCAGAAAAAAGTACCGACATTTCCAACTGCACCTGATCGCCCAATTCCACATCAATAATGCTTGATTTCTCTAAAAACTGGAGGAACTGATTGGGGACAAAACGCTCGTAAGCTTTGTTGAGTTGGAACAATTCATCTGTAAATCTGATTCGCTCTGTTTCGGCTTTTTTGCGCTCCGTGATATCTTGAAAGGCTACAATTGCATAAGAAATATTGTCGTTTTCATCATAAATTGGTGTACCCCAAGCTTCGATCGGAATAATCTTGTTGCCTTGGTGAATTTCCATATCATCTACAGTGGCACTTTCGCCACTCAACGCCCGCGTAGTTGGCAATTCGGCAGAGGGATATTCCTCCTCTGTTCCAGCTTGATAGAGTTGATAAACCTCTGGTAGTTGCTCGCTGGTGACTTCAGGAATAACTCCTTTGCCTAATAATTGAATAGCAGCGCGATTACTATAGTAAAATTTGCCAGAAGCATCCAGCACTGACACCCCCACTGGAATTGCTTCTAAAAATTGAGCGAGTCGGTTCTCACTTTCGCGGACTTCTGTATAAAGCTTAGAATTTTGGATCGAGATCGCCGCTTGTCCAGATAACACTTTTAATAGTTCCACTCTTTCTGGCGTAAAAGCTCCGGCTGTGAGATTGTTTTCTAGGTAAACAATACTAATGATTTGAGATTGGTTAATCAGCGGCACACATAAAATTGATTTGGGCTGATGCTTTTGGATGTAGGGGTCGTTGGTAAATTGTCCCTCTCGGACAGCATCATCTAGTACCACGCTTTCTTGAGTGCGGGCCACATAATTGACAATCGCTTTGGAAAGTTCTTGACAGGTTTCAACTGAGATTGACTGCAACACGGTAACGGGATTGTCATCTATTTTCCCTTCAGCTTCAATTAACAGTTTTCCATGACTTGATAAAATTAGATATCCTCTTTCCGCTCCGGCACTTTCCATCAAAATTTTCATCAAGATCGACATTAGCTTATCTAGCATTATTTCACCGGAAATCGCTTGAGAAGCTTTCATTACTGTGGTGATATCTAAGTTGAAACCAGAACCAGTGGTCGTCACGGATGCAGTATTTTTAGTGTTTTTATTTGGCGATTGAAGAGGTCTCAATAAGTTGGAATAGCGCGTTTCTAAATCCGTTACCTTAGCAGCGGCTCCCCATTGGATATAACAATAATACGCCTCAATTATGTAGATTTGAGCAAATTTTTCTTTACCCCATTCTAGATAAAATTTGGCTGCTAGTTCGTTAGCTAGTGCTTCTTCGTTGAGGAATTTATTTTCTTTGGCTCCAGAAATGGCGCGATCGTACATTTCAATCGCCTCGGCTTTATTACCCAATATCCGTTGCCGTTCAGCCTCAACTAAATACCATTTATGCAGATAATTCATCGGAGCATTTTGCGCCCATTGGTGTAGAGTGCTTTGATGAGTTTCCACAACGGCGAGAATTTCAGCTTGCTTGGTTTCTGGCTGGGTGGGGAAAAGTGCCAAGTTCGTCAGGGCTGCATAAAAATGGAAAATGGGAACAAGAACCAATCCCGATACTGCCATCAAATACTTTTTGGCTTGGGCAATATAGTCTAGGGCAGCCGTGTAATTGCCAAAGAAGTAGGCAAGCAGTAGTTTGTAGATGTAGATAAAAGCAATCACCGTCCGGTCATTGGTCTGATGGTGCTTAGGAATCATCACCGTTTCATCGTAGGCAGTCCCTATTAGGCAATCCGACAGAATATGGGCTTGCCTCAAGTTCTTCGCTGTCTGCTGCGTAATATCCAAAAAAATCTGGGCAGAATATTGCTTCATTTGAGCCAAGGCAGCGCTGTAACTTAGTATTTCGGTTTCCCAAGTGTCTAGTTCTACCCCAGCTAAGAAATGAGAAAAAAAGTAAGCGTTTATGCTGTAGCTAGCGTATAAAAAATCGCCAGTTTCGATGCCTGCCCTAAAGCCATCTTTCAGTATCGGTATCGTTGCTCTGAGAGATTCTTGGTGATGCTGAATAAAAGCCCCAAACAAAACCAGAATTAGAGACTTGAATTCCCGTACATTGAACCGATCTAGCAATGAGAGTGCCAATTGCCCAAAGTCATAGCCCGTTTTCGCCTCTCCCAAAAAGGCACACAGCACCATACCATGAATTGCATACCCCACCGGCGATGCGGGTGCATTCCCAAATTGGAGCGATAAACTCACCATCGTGGAGCTAAGTAGTGGCAGCAAACCCGGCATTGCCTGGAAAATTGCTGTATGTAACATCCCAGAAAGTTGCATAGCGGCCTGAGTTTGTGGATTTGTCCTTACAGGCAAGTCAACCAGTTCTTGAATTTGTCTACCCTGGAGTTGGCTGGCCAGGTTTTGTAGCGCTTTACTAATCAAAGCTTTGTCAAGTTCGGTGGGTAATTCAATCCCTAATTGCTTCAGTGCCTTTGTGCCCACTGCGATCGCCTCCGACATCTGACTTTGGGCTGCGTAACTAGCGATTTGAATTTCGTAAATTTTAACTTTGTCTAAAATCGTCTTAGCTTCTTGCAACACCAGTGCTGCCATCTGTTCCATGCCTTCACTGTCAGCATTCAAATAGGCGGCTTCGGCAGCAGCAACGTAAAGATTTAGGGTCAATTCATATTGAGTTTGCCAGCAGTTGGCCCTCAAGAGTTCAATCCCTGTTTGGAGATAGATCTTTGCTGCAGTGTAGGCGGTAGAGCTTCTGGCTTTCTGTCCGGCTTTTAAGTTAAGTTGTGCTAAGGCTTCCCGTTCGCTTGGTTGGGCGATCGCCTTAATTCCTAGATTCAAATGCCCAACAATATCAAACAGTTTTTCCTCTATTTGGCTCTCTGATAAATTTTGCAGGAGTAACTGTCCGATTTTGAGATGATTGGCTTGTTTTTGATAGTTGGGAATCAATGAATAAGCCGCTTGCTGGACGCGATCGTGCAGGAAGTTATAAATTGGGTTAGTAACAGACTGATTCGGGGATTGAACGTCTGTTTGAATTAAGCTATAGCCTTCTGTAATCTGTAAAATGAGTCCTTCTTGCAAAGCTTTCCACAATGCTGATGCCGTTTGTTCGGTTAATTTTTCGTGGACTATTGCCAATGTATCTAAATCAAACTGCGCTCCAATGCAAGCCGCCAACTTGAGAACATCCTGACTTTCTCTGGGCAACTTCTGCAATTGCGCCGCCATAAACTCCACCACATCCGAGGCGTGGGTAAGTCTAGCTTGAGCAATATCGCACTGCCAATGCCGTACATTCCAGTCAAAAGTAATTTGACCATCTTCCTGCAACGCCTTCAGGAATTGAGTCGAGAAAAAGGGATTACCTTTGGTTTTTTGATAAACCAATTCTGTCAAAGGTTGAGATAAAGATAAATCGCAAATCAGCGTATCTGCTACCAACTGATTCATATCTGCTAAACTCAACGGTTCCAACGTAATAGTATTAACCACTGCCCCAGACTTAATAATCTCCTCCACTGTCAACATAAACGGATGAACAGGGGAGACTTCATTATCCCGATAAGCACCCAATACTAACAGATGCCCCCTATCCTCCATCAACAGTTGTAACAATTTCAGCGATGCCGAATCTGCCCACTGTAAATCATCCAAAAATATCACTAAGGGATGTTCGGCTTGGGTAAATACTTGTACAAATTTCTGCATCAGCAGATTGAAGCGATTTTGGGCGGCACTCCCCGACAGTTCTAGTGCAGGATTTTGAGCGCCAATGATGCGTTCTAATTCAGGAATTACGTCAATCAGCACTTGCCCACTCTCGCCTACTGCTGTCAGAACCTTGGTTTTCCATGTTTGTACCTGAGCATCACTTTCTGATAATAATTGCGCCATCAATTCCCGAAAAGCTTGCACAAATGCACTGAAAGGAGTATTGCGCCCAAATTGGTCGTATTTGCCTTTAATAAAATAGCCCCGTTGTCTGGCGATTGGCTTGTGGACTTCGTTCACTACTGCGGTTTTACCAATTCCAGAAAAGCCAGCCACCAGCATCATTTCGGCGCTACCTGTACTGACTCGTTCAAAGGCTGCTAATAGATTATCAACTTCAGTTTCTCTGCCGTAGAGTTTTTCGGGAATCAGGAAACGGTCTGTAATATCCCGCGTTCCCAAGTCAAATTCTTCTATGCTACCCGTTTCTTGTAATTGAACCAGACAACTCTCTAAATCGTGCTTTAGCCCCCCGGCCGTTTGATAGCGGTTTTCTGCATTCTTCGCCATCAGCTTGCTGACAATTTGAGAGACAATTAGGGGAATTTCTGGCTCTATTTGGTGCGTGGCAACTGGCTGTCTGGCAATGTGGCAGTGAACTAACTCTAAAGCATCTTCTGTCTGAAAAGGCAGTTTTCCACTCAGCAATTCGTAAAATGTAACGCCGAGTGAGTAAAAGTCAGTGCGGTAATCGAGAGTGCGATTCATCCTCCCCGTTTGTTCGGGTGAAATATAGGCTAATGTGCCTTCTAAAACGTTGGGGTTTTTCAGAGTCGGCGTTTCTCTGGTTAGCTGAGTGGAAATACCAAAGTCGATAATTTTTAATTGTTTCGTTTCCGGGTTGTAAACAATATTAGAAGGGTTAATATCTTTGTGAATAATATGCGTGGCATGAATTTGCCGTAAAATTTCAGTTGTGGCGATCGCAATTTGCAGAAATTCCTCCAGAGTAAACTTTCGCTGCTGCATCCATATTTTCAAGGATTCGCCGCCAAAGTCCTCCACAAACATCACGAGGCTGTTTTGGTATTTTTGCAAGTCATATACTCGCACGACTCCCGCCTCTTTCAACTCTTGGGTGATGCGGTATTCGGTGCGGTAGCGCACCAATTCTTGAGGTGTGGGGTAGCTTTCTTTGAGAAGTTTGAGGATAAGCGGCTGGTTATCTGCTTCCCGAATCGCTCGGTAAACCAGAGAGTTGGCGCTTTCATAGAGAAGTGTCACGACGGCAACGCCTGCAATAGAGAGCATATTGATTTTTATGGTAAATATTAAAGCTAACTCAAAACGCACCAGCTTTGTGTATAGAATAGCACCTTAGAAAGAAATTTTTTTGTTTTTGTAACAAATGTTGAGTTTTTAATGTAGCGATCGAGTTTGGGACTTTTATGATTAATCTAAATCGTGTGGCCGATCTTTGATTTTTGTGCGATTTCTTAAAGTAGACTGACAGCGTTCCCAATAAATTTTAGCAACGCGATCGCCCTGATTCTGACCCCAACACTCGGCAAACAGCCGGGCCGCCTCAGCTAACTTCCCTTCCGAGTAAATTTCCAAAGCTTCTGCAAACAATTCCAGCGTAGCTAACTTGCCAGCTTTAATTTCTGGCGGCTCAGCATCAAACACCTCATAAACTGTTACTAATTCAGATTTTCCCTTGACTTTTACCGTATCGAGGGTGCGGATTGCGTACTGGGATAAATTTTCTAAACGCGAGTAAGTTGACTGGGTAATTAATAGCGACACCCCATAATTTTTCGTCAAACTTTCCACGCGAGAAGCTAAATTCACCGCATCACTAATTACTGTGCCCTCCATGCGATTTTGACCGCCCACCGTTCCCAGCATCAAAGTTCCAGTATTGATGCCAATCCCAATCTGAATCGGCGCACAGCCAAAATTAGCGCGCTGTTGATTGTATTCAACGAGGCTCTGCAGCATAGCGATTCCGGCTTTCACCGCATTATCCGCCTCGCCGCTAAACAGCGCCATAATCGCATCGCCAATATATTTATCAATAAACCCGTTATTTCCATTAATAACGGGTTCCATGCGAGAAAGATAGGAATTGATAAATCTGAAATTATCCTCCGGCGTCATGCTTTCCGAGAGCGTGGTGAAGTCGCGAATGTCGGAAAACAGCACCGACATTTCCAACTGCACTTGGTCGCCCAATTCGACATCAATAATGCTTGATTTCTCTAAAAACTGGAGGAACTGATTGGGGACGAAGCGCTCGTAAGCTTTGTTGAGTTGGAACAATTCATTGGTAAATCTGATTCGCTCTGTTTCGGCTTTTTTTCGCTCCGTAATATCTTGAAAAGCTACAATGGCATAAGCAATGTGACCCTTTTCATCATAGATGGGAGTACCCCAACCCTCTATCGGGATAATCTTATCACCCTGGTGGATTTCTATATCGTCAGCGGTTGTACTTTCGCCGTTCAACGCCCGAACAATTGGCAAATCAGCAGCGGGATATTCCTCATCCGTACCCGCTTTATAGTTTTGATAAACTTCTGCTATTTGCTCCGACCTAGAATCCGCTATGACTCCTTTACCAAGTAAATCCTGTGCCACGCGATTTGTATAATAAGGTTTTCCGGAAGCATCCACGATTCCTATACCAACTGGTATCGCTTCTAAGAATTGAGTCAGTTTTCTTTCATTCTCGCGTACTTCTGTATAAAGCTTAGAATTTTGAATCGAGATCGCCGCCTGTCCAGATAACACTTTTAATAGTTCTACTCTTTCTGGCGTAAAAGCTCCGGCGGTCAAATTGTTTTCTACATAAACAATACTGACGATTTGAGATTGGTAAATCAGCGGCACGCATAAAATTGATTTGGGCTGATGCTTTTGGATGTAGGGGTCGTTGGTAAATTGTCCCTCTCGGGCAGCATCATCTAGTACCACGCTTTCTTGAGTGCGGGCCACATAATTGACAATTGCGGAGGAAAGTTCTTGACAGCTTTCAACTGAGATTGACTGCAACACAGTGACTTGTTCTGAATTTATTGTCCCTTCAGCTTCAATTAACAGCTTTCCCTGACTTGACAAAATCAGATAACCCTTTTGCGCTCCTGCATTTTCCATCACAATTTTAATCAAGCTAGACATTAGTTTTTCTAGCAATATTTCGCCAGAAATCGCCTGAGAAGCTTTCATTACTGTAGTAATATCTAGGTTGATGCCCGAACCATTAGTTGTCAATGATGCGGTAGTTTTATGGTTTTTTCTTCCCGGTTTAATTGCTGTAAGTAATTGGGAATATCGCGTTTCTAAATCCTTTACCTTAGCAGTGGCTCCCCATTGGGCATAACAATAATACGCCTCAATCATGTAGGTTTTAGCAACTTTTTCTTTACCCCATTCTAGGTAAAATTTGGCTGCTAGTTCATTAGCTAGTGCTTCTTCGTTGATAAATTTATTTTCTTTGGCTCCAGAAATGGCGCGATCGTAGAGGTCACTCGCCTCTGCTTTGTTTCCTAAAATTCGCTGCTGTTCGGCTCGAATTAAATCGCCTTTGTGGGCAAAGTTCATGGGTGCATGAGTCGCCCACTTAGTAAGTTGCTCAAGATCCTTCGTAACCGCTTCACTGATTGGCAAGGTGTTGGTGTTGGCGAGTAACGTCAGTGCATGATAGAAATAAAAGACTCCATAGAACAAAGTTCCGATAATGGCACCAATTGTTTTTTCGCCAATTTGAGCTATCTCCAGAGCTTCCTGGGGTTGCCCAAAATGGTAAGCCAGAATCAATTTATGAGCATAGACGCTCCCGAGCGAGTAAGTATCTCCTGCTAATTTATGCTGAGGTAATCGTGTCGTTTCATCGTAAGCTTCTCCAACCAATTTCTGGGGAGCGTCGGCTTCCCCTGTCCAATTTAAGACGGCCTGTTGCACAATTTGGTGAAAGTTCAGAGCAGTTGTTTGTTTGACTTGGGCGATCGCCTCTGCATAGGTTTGCATCTCTTGTCCCAGTTGTAGAAGTTCATTTCCCGCAGCATAAGCGAGTTGACAGCGGTTATAGGCACAGTAAGCCGCGAACTCCAAATCTCCCGTTTCCAAACCCGCTTGATAGCCTTCGAGCAAAGGCATCAGTACAGTGTGCATCGGCTCCTGCCAAATGCGAACAAATGGATAAACTAAATTGAAAATTTTCGCTTTAAAACTTGATGCTTTAAACATTTCCATCAAGGCGATCGCGATATCAGCAGCACGATTTCCGGCTACAATTTCCCCACCAAATGCACAAAGAATTAGTCCATAGGTTGAATAAGCATAGGGTGTTTGGATCGCATTTCCAAACTGAAGTGACAATTCAATTTGTTTGAGTACAATCAAGGGATAGAGGGCTGGCGAACCGATATAGGCTGCTGAAGCCATACTGCTGAGAATATTCATTGCAGCCAGCTTCTGCGGATCGCTCATCTTTGGTGAATTCATCACATCCACACTCATCAGTCGATCACCAATAGCATTGAGAGCAGGGGCTACCATTTCTTGGGTGGGATGTTCTGGCAAGTCAACATCCAACTCTTGAAGGATTGCCCGTGCCACCTGAATCGCCTCTGATAATTGATTGCGGGCCATCAAGGATTGAATTTTTATTTCTAAGACTTTAACTTGTTCTAGGGGGTTTGACCTATGCTGGAGAACTGCCTCGACGCAAGCATCTACCCGCTCAAATGCGCCAATCAGACAGGCTGAATTAGCCCCTTCAATGTGCAGTTCTGAAGTAAGAATGGGCTGTCTGATCCATTGATCGGAACTGTCAGTGGCTAAAAGTCGCAGCCCTATCTCACAGTATTGAGCCGATGCTGGGTAAGCAGCCGAAAGCCGTGCTTTACGTGCAGCCATCAAATTGAGATTGGCTAGATGGTCTCGCCGAGCCTGAATTGCAATGCGATCGATGCCCAGATTAAATTGACTGACAATCGCAAAAATTCTCTCGTCTAGTTGCTCTGCTGAGGTTCGAGCCAATAGCAATTGCCCAATGTGCAAATGGACGGATTGTTTTTGGTCTTCAGGAATCAAGGAATAGGCGGCTTGCTGGACGCGATCGTGCAAAAACTGATAAATCGGATTGGCAACAGGTTGAGTATTAGATTGACCATCTGTTTGAATGAAGCACTTATAGCCTTCGGTAATGGGTAAAATGAGTCCTTCTTGCAAGGCTCTCCATAGCGCTGATGCCGTTGGTTCGGGTAATTCGTCGCTGACTATTGCCAATGTCTCTAAATCAAACTGCGCTCCAATGCAAGCCGCCAACTTGATAACATCCTGAGTTTGGGCAGGCAACTTCTGCAATTGCACCGCCATAAACTCCACCACATCCAAGGCATGGGTAAGCCTAGCTTGAGCAATATCGTACTGCCACCCCCCTTTAGGTCCCCCCTTAATAAGGGGGGACTGAGGGTAGTTAAAGATAATTTGACCATCTTCATACAACGACTTGAGGAATTGAGTCGAGAAAAAGGGATTACCTTTGGTTTTTTGAGCCACCAATTCTGTCAAAGGCCCGGCCAAAGATAAATCACAAATCAGCGTATCTGCTACCAACTGATTCATATCTGCTAAACTCAACGGTTGCAGCGTAATAGTATTCACCACTGCCCCAGACTTAATAATCTCATCCAACGTCAACATAAATGGATGAGATTGTGACACCTCATTATCCCGATAAGCACCCACCACCAATAGATGCCCCGTATCTTCCATCAACAGTTGTAATAACTTTAAAGATGCTGAATCCGCCCACTGTAAATCGTCCAAAAACATTACTAAGGGATGTTGGGCTGTAGTAAATACTTGCACAAATTTCTGCATCAACAGATTGAAGCGATTTTGGGCGGCACTCCCCGATAGTTCTAGTGCAGGACCTTGAGCGCCAATAATGCGTTCTAACTCAGGAATCACCTCAATCAGCACTTGCCCAATCTCGCCTACTGCTGTTAGGATTTTTGTTTTCCATGTATGTAACTGAGCATCGGTTTCTGATAATAATTGCCCCATCAATTCCCGAAATGCTTGCACAAATGCACTGAAGGGAATATTGCGCCCAAATTGGTCGTATTTGCCTTTAATAAAATAGCCCCGTTGTCTGGCTATAGGCTTGTGGACTTCGTTCACTACGGCGGTTTTACCAATCCCAGACAAGCCAGCCACCAGCATCATTTCGGCGTTACCTGTACTGACTCGTTCAAAAGCCGCTAATAGATTATCAACTTCACTTTCTCTGCCGTATAACTTTTCGGGGATCAGGAAACGGTCTGTAATATCCCGCGTTCCCAAGTCAAATTCGGCTATGCTATCGGTTTCTTGTAATTGAACCAGACAACTCTCTAAATCGTGCTTTAGCCCCCCGGCCGTTTGATAGCGATTTTCGGCATTCTTCGCCATCAATTTACTTACAAGAAGCGAGAGAATTAGGGGAATTGTCGGCTCGATTTCCTGCAGCGGAACGGGCTCTCTAGCAATGTGGCAGTGAACCAACTCTAAAGCATCTTCTGTCTCAAAAGGCAGTTTTCCACTCAGCAATTCGTAGAAGGTGACGCCGAGCGAGTAAAAGTCAGTCCGGTAATCGAGAGCGCGATTCATCCTGCCAGTTTGTTCCGGCGAGATGTAAGCGAGGGTGCCTTCTAAAACGTTGGGGTTTTTCAGGAGCGGCGTTTCTCGCGTTAGCTGAGTAGAAATGCCAAAGTCAATAATTTTTAATTGTTTCGTTTGGGGGTTGTAAACAATATTAGAAGGGTTAATATCTTTGTGGATGATGTTTGCCCTGTGAATTTGCCCTAAAATTTCAGTTGTGGCGATCGCAATTTGCAAAAATTCCTCCAGAGTAAACTTTCGCTGCTGCATCCATATTTTCAAGGATTCGCCGCCAAAGTCCTCTACAAACATCACGAGACTGTTTTGGTATTTTCGCAAGTCATAAACCTGCACAACTCCCGGCTCTTTTAGCTCTCGGGTGATGCGGTATTCGGTGCGGTAGCGCACCAATTCTTGAGGTGTGGGGTAGGTCTCTTTGAGAAGTTTGAGGATAAGCCGCTGGTTATCTGCTTCCCGAATGGCTCGGTAAACCAGAGAGTTGGCACTTTCATAGAGAAGTGTCTGGGTGGCAACGCCTGCAATAGAGAGCATATTGATTTTTAGGCTAAAAATTAACGCGCAGTCAACACGCACCAGTTTTGTCTAGAGCATAGCGCGTTAGAAAAGCAAAAATAAGCTTTGTTAACAAATGTTTAGTTTTTCGGGTAGCAGCCTGCAAATACTTTGTGGTAGCCCCGATTTCGCTCGCCTAATTTGTATTGTGCACAACAGTCGATCGCACTTTTGCTTTGATTTTCAGCCCACATTACGCAGCCTGGGGTTTCACACAGCATCATTACGCAGAAAACTCTCTTTTTTAAGTAATAAATTAGGCTTTTAAAAAGTTTTTTATCAGTCAATGTACGGTTTAAAGCTATAAATTATAGCTTTATTGCTGGATAAAAACAAGTAATAACCTATTCTTACAGTTGAGGGTGCAGAATGTGATTTTCAGGTAAACCAACCGCCCTGATGGTGACGACGTTCTTAATAGCTAAGCCTGCGTCGCAGTTGACCGCACTGAGCAGCTAATACCTTAAAGTTATAATTGTCAGATACGTGCTCGGCCAGCTAAAAGCTAATGAAACTAGCCTTCTTTTCTATACATGGTGCTGCAATGCTAGCGATCGCAGCCACTATTTTGAGTACAGCGGTGGGACAAGGACAACCCATTGTTCCCGCACCTGATGGCACTGGCACTACTGTCACGCCTGACAACGGCGATCGCTTGAATATTACAGGCGGTCAAACTTCTAGAGATGGAGCGAATCTTTTCCACAGTTTTCAACAGTTTGGGCTTAGCGAAGGGCAGATTGCTAATTTTATGTCTACTCCCGCTATTCGCAACATCTTAGGACGGGTAGTAGGTGGGAATCCTTCTATTATTAACGGTTTAATTCAAGTAAGTGGCGGCACTTCCAACCTATTTTTAATCAATCCTTCTGGCATTATTTTAGGCCCTAATGCTAGCTTGAATCTTCCGGCTGCTTTTACAGCTACTACTGCTACTAACATCGGTTTTGATTCGGGTTTGTTCAATGTTGCCGGAGCGAACGATTACAGTACGCTGATAGGAACTCCGAACACTTTTTACTTTACTCTCAGCCAACCTGGAAGTATCATCAATGCAGGTACTTTAGCAGTCATGCCGGGGCAAAGTATAAGTTTAATTGGCGGCACAGTTGTCAACACTGGTTCCCTCAATGCTCCCCAAGGTAATATTATTGTCGCTGCTGTTCCCGGTGAGAATACTATTCGGCTTCGTCAAGAAGGACATTTATTAAGTTTAGAAATAGGGGTTGTTGACGGGGGATTGTTGGCACAGAATGGGCAATTATCTCTGCCTTTGTCTCTTCCGCAATTGCTTGCGGGGGCGGGTGGAAACTCTGCTACTGGTATCTCCGTTAACAGTGCAGGAGAAGTGGTTTTGACGGCGGGTTTGAGGGTGGAAAGCGGGGATGCGGCGATCGCTAGTTCTACTGTTAATAGTCAGAATGCTACACTCTCGGCAGCACGTAATCTCACTTTGGTAGAAAGCCAGCTACTTACTGAGAATAACTTGTATCTGTTGGCAGGAGATACGCTGCGGGTGCGGGATGGAAATAACGCTTTCAGGGCGATCGCAGGCGGCAATCTTACTATACAAGGTAATCAAAATATTGATATCTTCGCGCTAAATTACCCTAACCCTGCATTCCAATCCGCAGGAGATATCACATTATTGAGCAATGGCAATGTTTCCGGTGATGCTCACTTCGCTGCGGGAGGTAATGTAAGTATTCTCACATTGTCTGGCAACGGTGGCAGTTTTTTGAGTTTGTTCGACCCGATTATTAGCTCCGAGGGAGATGTGAGATTTGGTGATTATACTGGAACCTCACTTAAGGTAGAAGCAAAAGGCGCGATCGCGGCCGGAGATATTACCATCACAGGGCCAGATACTACTTTGTCGGGTTCCGCCGATCCAGATGCGGCGGTGCTTTCAGGTAGTGCAGCTTTAATTCTGCGATCGGGCGTTTCGACTCTGGCGAATGCTGCCAATGTGCCGCCGACTACGACAGCAGGGGAGACATTTTTTGCCTCGCCCGGTGTTGCTTCGGGCAATAGCATCGGAGTGGGAGCGATTTCGACAGCAGGCGGGCCTGTGATTTTGGAATCAGCAGGGGACATTGCGCTGGATGCGATCGCGACTTCTGGGGGTAATATTACTCTCAAAGCTGCTAGCGACATCGCCGTTACAGGCACTCTTCAGTCTACTGGCGGCAGTATTGACCTCACGGCTGGCAATCTTCTCACAGTCAGCGGCACTTTTACAGATAGTAACGCTGTAAATGTGAGCATTTCCAGCGCTAATGGCACAAGTGGCGGCGCGATTATTATTCGCCACGCAGGGGGCACGACTACACCTTTTATTGTCGGCGATGCGACAACGAATGGGACGGCGGGAGCCATTACATCAGGTTCCCAGACAATTTCGCCACAGTTTGCAGTGCCAGTGCCGCCAAGCACTTACACTCAGGGCAATATTGCGATCGTTACTTCCGCGCCATCTCCAACGCCGGAACCGACACCATCTCCAACGCCCGAACCAACACCGGAACCGACCCCATCTCCAACGCCATCGCCTACGCCAGAACCGACGCCATCTCCAACACCGGAACCGACACCGGAACCGACACCATCTCCAACACCGGAACCGACACCATCTCCAACACCGGAACCGACACCATCTCCATCACCTGCGCCATCTTTAATACCAGAACCAACCCCATCACCTGCGCCATCTTTAATACCAGAACCAACCCCATCACCTGCGCCATCTTTAATACCAGAACCAACGCCATCACCTGCGCCATCTTTAATACCAGAACCAACCCCATCACCCGCGCCAATTCCACAAGCAATACCGTCTCCGATATTGCTTGTGCCCTCCATTGCGCCTGAAATGCTAGCCCCGATGCCATTACCTAGTCCGACACCAACTTTATCTCCGTCTCTTGATGCCACCTTCTCTTTACCGGATATTTCAACTACCAACGCGATCGCTCAATCTGACAACCTGAGTATCATTAATAGAATTGAATCTCTTTTTAACTACAGATCCGATTGGGTAAGCGAAGTTGTCCAAACGGCATCGCCTCTAAATATAGTTAGCCCCAGCGATATCACAGGGCTAATCGATAAGGGCGATATCTCTCAAGCCAGTGTCTTTATGGATATCTTCTATAGCGAACAAGTGGGGTCATACATTAACCAGGAAATCAGGCGGGATTTCCAATCTTTTACGGCAATACAGCAAAGAACTAAAGTCATCGCCAACCAAACTGGTAAGAAACCAGCCATTATTTACGCCTTAGCCCGCCCTGAACAATTAGACCTGATCATCGTTCCCCCTACAGGCATCCCAATTCATAAAAGCATCCCCCCAGCTAAGCGCGAAACTTTGATGCAAGTCGTCGCCAATTTGAGGTCTGAACTCCTTAGTCCCAGCAAAATCAATACTCAGAGCTATTTGCCAGCATCCCAACAACTTTACCAGTGGATAATTGCACCCTTGGAAGCTGATTTGAAAGCTCAGGGCATCGATACGCTAGTTTTTAGTATGGATGCGGGGTTGCGATCGCTCCCCTTAGCCGCCCTCCATGACGGTTCTCAATTTCTAGTAGAAAAATACAGCATCGCACTTATTCCCAGTGTCAACTTGACCGATACTAACTATGAAAGCGTTAAAAATGCTGAAGTTTTAGCAATGGGAGCCTCGCAATTTACCAATAACCAACCCTTGCCAGCAGTGCCCGCAGAACTTAATGCTATTGCCTCAGAATGGAAAGGCGAATCTTTCCTCAACCAAACCTTTACTCTCAATAATCTTCAATCGCAGCGCAATGACAGACCCTATCGGATTATTCACCTCGCCACTCACGGAGAATTTAAGCCGGGAGCACCGAGCAATTCTTACATCCAGTTAGCAGACACC
The DNA here is from genome assembly GCF_036701875.1 of Microcoleus sp. MON1_C5. Taxonomy (NCBI): domain Bacteria; kingdom Bacillati; phylum Cyanobacteriota; class Cyanophyceae; order Oscillatoriales; family Microcoleaceae; genus Microcoleus; species Microcoleus sp. MON1_C5. The sequence continues at coordinate 50,371 of NZ_JAUBRN010000053.1, forward strand.
AGACTAACGCTCGATCGCGTTCGCGAACTAGGGTGGAATCAGCCGCCTAAAGTTGAGCTATTGGTGTTGAGCGCTTGTAAAACTGCTGTGGGTGATAATGACGCTGAATTAGGCTTTGCGGGGCTAGCTGTGCAAGCGGGGGTGAAGTCAGTTTTGGCGAGTCTTTGGTACGTCAGCGATGAAGGTACTTTAGGGTTAATGGCTGAATTTTACCATGAGTTAAAAGTCGCGCCTATTAAAGCCGAAGCCTTACGGCAGGCTCAAATCGCCATGATCAAAGGTCAAGTTCGCATTGAAAATGGCCGTTTAATTTTGTCTAACTTAAATAAGGAGTTAGAATTGCCACCAGAATTAGCTAAACTAGGTAATCAAAACCTTTACCATCCTTATTATTGGTCTGGCTTTACAATGATTGGAAGTCCTTGGTAAGGTATAAAGGTGATTGCAATTGCTTCTTGAATCGCGACATAAAATTGCTGTGTTATTCGTAATGACCTAGTAGTAAGTGCATAAATACTAACCATATCATTGCGGACGAAGCGAAGCAATCGCAAGGAATGATGTAAGCACTAGCATCTGATTGCTAGTGCTTACATAAATATTGTTTGAAGGAAAAATCTAAAAATCTCAAATTAAATATAATGCAAATAATACACCAAAAATGGGACTCAATTCTAGTTTTTATTGACTCAAATGTTGAAGATTATCAGAGTTTAATTAGCGGCATTTCCCCAAATGCTGAAGTAATTATCCTAGATGAAACGCGGGATGGGATCGAGCAAATCACCGAAATTCTGGGTCAGCGCAGCATCACCAGCCTGCACATAGTTTCTCACGGCAGAGAAGCAGCAGTAGAAATCGGCTCAACAGAACTTAATATTGATAATCTAGAAACCTACAGCAACCAATTGCAGCAGTGGGGAAAAGCCCTTAACGAATCCGGCAGCATTCTGCTTTACGGCTGTAACATAGCCGCCGGCGAATCCGGCATTAAATTCATACAAAAACTCAGCGAATTAACCGGGGCAAATATTGCCGCTTCCAATAACCTAACAGGGAGTGCAGCATTAGGTGGCGACTGGGAATTAGAAATTACTACAGGACAAATAAATACCGACATAGCCTTTGAAAAAGAAGTCATAGAAGGCTACACATCAGTCCTGGCTACCTTAGCGGCTGAAGAATTTAAAAATCCAACCGTAATCGGGCCTTGGATATATGGAGTTGGCAACGCCTCTACAGCTAACCCAGGCTTAACCGCAGGTAGTACACCCAACAGCAGCGGCGTTATTCCCGCTTTAGGGACTGGCGATACACCCGGAACAGGTACTTTGAGATTAACCTCAAACGCCTTTGACCAAGCAGCTTTTGTAATCTACAACAACCCCATCTCCGCCACTGAGGGTCTGAGAATTACCTTTGATTTCTTTGCCTATAACAGAGGTACTGTCCCTTCACCAGGGGATGGTTCCCTCCTTGGTGCCGATGGCATTAGTTTTTTCCTCATTGATGGAACAGCTACGCCAACACAAGCGGGAGGCTTTAGGGGCTCTCTCGGCTATGCTCAAAATACTAATTCAAATTCACCCGGTATTGTAGGAGGTTATTTAGGTGTCGGATTAGACGAATTTGGCAATTATTCTAGCACTATTGCTGGCAAACAGGGCGGCACGGGGCAGCTACCTGATGCAGTAGGACTTAGAGGCAGCCAAAGCACATCTTATAATTTTTTAACTAGCACAGTCGTTCCCGGTGGCATAGATAATATAAATGCAACCAGTCGCACGGATGCTAATACTAAAAGAACCGTTCAAGTTACATTATTCCCGACGACTTCACCAACATTTCCTAACCGTCTGACAGTTGCCTTCGACGTGAACAAAAACGGCACATTTGATGCGGGCGAAACAC